>CAZZFH010000145.1:0-6109 GCA_964653295.1 uncultured Candidatus Bathyarchaeia archaeon
TCAGCAGAAGACACCCGTAATAGGGGGCGACCTTCAAACCTGTTAAAGGCTTCTTTACTGCTGCTTTCACCTTTTCCCAGCCGAGTTCTCTGAGGATCTCTAGATAGTGGACGATCTCGACGCTTCCACTGTACTTTATCTCCTCTCGGAACATTATATCATGGATTTTTTTCTTCTTGTCACTGTCCGTGTTGAAGACTTGGTTGGCTCTCTTGAGTGTGTTGTAGCACATTGCGCAGAGGGTTACCATCTTCTTGTTATCCACTTTACCTTGTTCCTTCAACTCCTCGACCCGTATCATGTTACGGATGGGAGCCAAGTGGTGCATAACATCGTCTGTTGCCAATGCGTGCACGGTTCCACAGCAGTTCCACCTCTCGGGTTCAACCAGCTCAATACCAAGTGCTTTCGCTGAGGCTTGAGTTGAATCCTCAAAGTTTTTAGCCGTTGTTTTTAGCGTGCATCCAGGATAGTATGTGTATCTAGTCATGACGTTAATTTCCTCTGATTGCATACGATTGCGATCTGTGGTAGTTCCCTAAGCTCCTCTGGAGATAGGTCATCAAGGCTAACTTGGTTGAATTTCTTACGAAGTACAAGTTGCCTCAACGCCTCCATGACGTTGGCTATGTCTATTCCTCTTGGGCACCTGACCTCGCAGTTGAAGCAGGTCATGCATGTCCATATCGTCTTGGATTCAAGGGTTTCCTCTAATCCAAGCTGTACCATTCTGATTATTTTTGATGGCAGATAGTCCATTTCCTGTGTCATTGGGCAGCCGCTGCTGCATGCTCCACATTGGAAGCAGAGGTCTACGTTTTCTCCGCTAAGCTCATTAACCCGGTCCTTGAATGTGTTCTCGCCGGGTTTGAGGCGTAGAATATGTTTTGACCCGAATGAAGACATCTTTATACGGTTTGTATTGTGGATAATAATGTTTTGGAGTAAGATGCAAATTTGGGGCTCCAGTATTATCCATTTAGTAATTTTACTATTTAATTTTGGACTTTTCGTCGGTGGACCACGGTACTTGTATGTATTGGTTTACTTCCAATAATGTTTTTATATTATACCAAAATATATTGGTACTATGTTGGTATATATAGGGGACGGGCATCAACAAAACGAGGTTTCTAAATGCTTGTTTACATATTAGTTGGATTAGCTTGTGGTTTTGTCGACAGTGCACTAGGAATGGGGTTTGGGGTAACAAGTGCCACTTTATTAGTTACATTTGGAGTCACACCCGCTATAGCAAGTGCATCAGTTCACGCAGCTGAAGCAGTTGTAGATATTAGCTCTGCTGTTGTTCATCATCGATTGGGGAATGTTGACTGGAAACTCGTAACAAAGATGGCGATACCAGGTGTAATCTCTGCCATATTGGGGGCATCATTACTAAGCTGGCTCTCATTATCCGTTGCCAAACCATTAGTGAGAATCATTTTAATCTCTATGGGCTTTTTGGTTTTTTATCGTCACGCGTTTAAATACGAGATTAAAGGAAGCCTTAGCGGTAATCAGGCAATGTTGCTTGGGTTTACAGCAGGATTTCTAGACACATTAGGTGGTGGGGGTTGGGGGCCAATCGGTACACCCAGCTTGATTCTATCAGGGTCAGAGCCAAATAAAGCGGTTGGCACGATTGAATTCACGGAGCCATTTGTTTCGCTTGCTGCTGTAATTACCTTTGGAGTAACAATTGGTTTCGAGAGCTTCATGTGGAACGTGACGATCCCAATGATAATTGGTGGATTAATTCTAACCCCGATAGCTGGGTGGGTAACCTCAAAGTTACCGAAGAGATGGCTTGGGATATTAATCGGCATATGGTTGATAGGTCTGAATATATACGGTTTATTAGCATAGCCCAAAAACTCTAAACCTTTGATCGACTGATCTATCTTGATTAAATTGGATAAGTATCTGAAAACCCCGGTTTCTGAGGAGGATATTCGTAAACTCAAGGCGGGGGATCTGGTTTACATCTCTGGAACAATTATAACAGCCAGAGATGAAGCGCATCTAAAAGCGCTTGAACTGCACAAGGAAGGCAAGAAACCTCCCGTTAATTTTTCAGGGCGAGGCGTTTTCCATTGTGGACCAATCATGAGGAAGGACTCTGATGGTAAGTGGCAGGTTGTAGCAGCAGGACCAACAACCAGTGCCCGCATGGAGATATTTCAGGACAACTTTATTGAGGTATTCAAACCAGCCATAATTATTGGTAAAGGCGGTATGGGTGAACGAACCAGTAAAGCATGCCAGAAATATGGATGCGTATATGGGGCGTTCACTGGGGGTGCAGCATTGCTTGCAGCCCGTGGAATCAAAGAGGTTGAAGATGTTTTCTGGCTTGATGAACTGGGGATGCCTGAGTGTCTCTGGGTGTACAAAGTGGAGAATTTTGGACCCATGATTGTCACAATAGACACTCATGGAGCTAACCTGACTGCTGATGTTGGTAAGAAGGTGAATATGAATCGTGATAGGATCATGGAGGAGATGAAGTCATGAGCAATTTGGAGAAGATAGTCGAGGATACAGCCGTAGAACTACTACGCATCGCAGCCACAGAACTCCCAGTCGAGTACGTCAAGGAGATGGATCGACTGATGAACGAGATGAATGGCGCAGTGGGAAAGGCTCAGATGAAAAACATTCTAGAAGACGCCGACATTGCTCGTGCTGGGTCCAAGCCTATGTGTCAGGATACTGGTATCGTGGCTTTCATAGTTAAGGTAGGAGATGATTTCCCGCTCAGATCAAACCTAAAAGAGATTCTGGTCGAGGCGACAAAAATAGCCACAAAGGATGTTCCCCTGAGACCAAACGCCGTTGACATGTTTAAGGGAAACACGAGGAACAACGTTGGCTTGGATGGCTATGTGCCCATAATCTACTGGGATCTAGTGCCCGGAGACAAGCTGGAGATCATAGCCATGCCCAAGGGCGGCGGGAGCACAAACGTCGCAGCACACCGAATGCTCAAACCCGGGTTAGGCATAACAGGTGTGAAACAATTCGTCGTAGAAGCAGTGGCCAAAGCAGGCAGCCTCGGATGCCCACCCTATTTCGTCGGAGTAGGCGTGGGAGGAGGCGAGGACTTGTGCATGAAGCTAGCCAAGAATGCTCTATTGAAGCCTTTCAAGGTACGCAGTAGCAAGCCTGAGGTGGCTGCTATCGAGGAAGAACTCTATGAAAAGCTCAATGAGCTTGAGATAGGCGCTATGGGTCTCGGTGAGGGTCCAAGTGTTATGGATGTTCATGTTGAGATGGCAGCAAGGCACCCAGCTAGCCTTCCCGTTGGGATCGTTATCAGTTGCTGGGCTTTACGACATGCCAAGGCAACTATTGGTTCTGATGGCTCTGTTGATATCGATACAAGCGCCTAGTTTTTTATAACACGGGTTCATTGAACCCATTATATTGTCTCATGTATGGGATCTAGCTATCGAGTCGCTCAGCTGGATAGAGCTAAGAAGGCTTAACGAGGACGCCGCTATCAGGAAGACTGTCAAGCAGCTGAGAATAAATGATAAAGAGTCAGTGAATTCTGCTCGTGAGCTTGTGTATGAGACGGTTAGGCGTCAGAACGCCATCGATTTCTTGATTGAAGAGGCTCTTGAACCAGATCGTCTAGGTGAGTTGAAGATCGGGTTGAGAAGTTATCTCAGGCTCTACACTTATTTGGTTCATTTCTCTGAGGATTCTCTTCTCCAAGCAAATGAATTGGTTGAATATGCAAGCAGATTGTTTGAGAAAAGAGACCTGAAAAAAGTAAGGCATCTCCCAGACCTTATCCCCTTGATGTCCATCCCATACAACGAGATAACCGACACCCAGAGATTAGCCTACAAATATTTCCATCCAACATGGTACGTATCCTATCTCTACAATTTATTAGGAGAAAACATGACTGAGAACCTCCTCAAGCCAATCGAGTACCCCAACTATATCCGGGTGAACACCATCAAAGAGAACTCAAAAATCGATATCCTTTATGATCAGGGATTCCAACTCGTCCCAGAACCAGATCTTAACAACACATACAGGCTCCTAGACGATGAAGGAGTAACAAAGACAGAATCATATCAAAAAGGATTTTTCATCAGACAGGACAAGGCAAGCATACTCGTAGGAGAGGTCGCAAACCCAAAACCAGATGATATTGTACTCGATGTTTGTGCAGCCCCGGGGATAAAGACAAGCCACTTGGCTCAGATTATGGGAAATACTGGAAGGATAATATCCGTGGATTATGATAAGCGTAGGCTGAAGAACTGGGGGACTTTGATAGAACGACTAGGTGTGGAAAACGCTGAACCGGTTCTTGCTGATGCGTCCAAACCTTATACCTTGCCTGATGTTGAGGCAGATCTGGTTGTTGTCGATCCACCCTGTACAGGCACAGGGCTTCTCCACAAGAGCCCAAGCAGCAAATGGCGTCTAACCCCCCGCAGCATCGATAACATGGCGAAGCTGCAAAAGAGGATACTATGGAATTCTGCTGATCACCTGAAAGCGGGGGGGACATTAGTCTACAGCACATGTAGTATTACTGTTGAGGAAAACGAAGGCGTAATTAATAGCCTACTGGAGAGGGCACCAGAGTATAAACCAGTCGAGTCATCCCCCCACATAGGTGACCCCGGTTTAAAGGGGATGGATGAAGCGCAGAGATTATACCCCCACAAACACGCATGCAACGGCTTCTTCGTAGCGAAGCTTGTGAAGGGTATATAGGCTGGTGCTGGTGAATACCTGCTATGCGTATAAAGATCCGTATGATGGGGGTCCTTAGGAAAGCCCAAGGAAACAAGGAAATTAGCATAGAACTCCCAGAGGATTCAACAGTTGGGACCGCCATCAAGACGATCATCGCAAAAAATGAGGCACTAAAAGAGGTACTCTGGGACCAAGAGGTAGATAGCCCAAGCCCAAATGCTTTGATAATGCTCAACGGAGTAGAAATCAAGAACCTCCAAGGAATAGAGACCCCCTTGATGTCTGGGCAAGAACTGGTTTTATTATCTGTAGTTCACGGCGGCTAGGTTTTTATCCTACCCAACCCAACACCACAGCGATGTCAGCCCCCTGTAACCGATGCAAAGTAAAGCAATCAACATACCATAGAGAATACTCGGGGGAGAGGCTTTGTCAAGACTGCTTCAAAGAGACAGTGCTGGATCGTGTGAAACGAACCATCAACAAGTACAAGATGTTTGAATGGAATAGCCGAATAGCCATAGGAGTATCAGGGGGAAAAGACAGCCTGGTCCTGCTTCATCTATTACACGAGATCGAGTCGGTTCGTCCAAAAGTAGAGCTGATCGCTGTATGCATTGATGAGGGGGTCTCAGGGTACAGGGATGAGGCACTGAGACTGGCTGAGATAAACTGCAGAAAACTGGATATCGAGATGCATACTCTCAGCTTCCGTGAACTTTTCGATGAGACCATGGACGAAATCGCAGTCAAGGAGAGGGAACTTGGAGCATGCAGCTACTGTGGAGTGCTTAGACGCAGGGCATTAAACGAGGCAGCAAAGCAGGTAGATGCAGATCGACTGGCTACAGGGCATAATCTTGATGATATGGCTCAATCCGTCTTGCTGAATATTCTAAGGGGAGATACCAATCGGATAGATTCTTTTGATCCCGGTGGGCAACAGCTGGGAGAATATGTTCGCAGGGTCAAACCCCTCTCCGAGGTTCCTGAGCGAGAGACCACCTATTATGCTTTCCTCGATAACATGGAGTTCCAGAGCCTCCCATGCCCCTATGCTGATGAGGCTATGAGGTCTGACGCCCGCAGATTCTTGAACCAGATGGAGCATAAACGCCCTGGAACAAAATTCATAGTGTATCAGACAGGGTTAAAGATACGCGGGACTCCAGAGGAGCAAGTTATGAATAGGTGCGAGATTTGTGGTGCGCCTACTCCGGGTAGGATATGTAGGACTTGTGAGCTTACAAACTCCTAAGTTTTAATATCAGTTTACCCAACACCAAAATATGGAGTCTCTAATCAAGAAAGGTCACTGCGCATACTGTAAGACAGAGATCCGTGATACTTTGAGTCAGGGGCCTCACCCAAAGACCAAAGC
>CAZZFH010000146.1:0-6107 GCA_964653295.1 uncultured Candidatus Bathyarchaeia archaeon
TAGGCGTACTTGGTCATAATGGCTCGAACTTTTTCCTCAAGCTCCTGTGGTGGTATTCCCGTTTCTCTTTTACTTGGGGCAATTATTGTATCCTCAATTTGTTTCAATTGAGTCGTATTGATATCTGTCCAATCTGTCTGCTTAGCGTATTTTGCTGCTGCTATTCCTGCTCTTCTTGCGAACACATATGCTCCTGATAGGCTGTCCTGCCATATTTCGTCTCCCGCGGCGTAGAGCCCGGGGAGCGTGGTGGCTCCATAATAGTTGAAGACTGGGCCTCCTAGGAATCCTATGGGTTGGCTTTCGAACTCGTAGGGTTCACGGTGTCGGTCTTGATCTTTTTGTGTATAGGTTTCCATCAGTGTTATGTCTGGATAGTTTTTCTCGTTGCTGGTGTATGCTTCCCATCTATCGTGTCCCTCCTTCTCCATGTCTCGGCTGTCCCAGTAGAGGGGACCGTTTCCTTTTTCCTCTTCCAGATGCATGGAGTAGCTCCTGCTCCATCTTTTCTTGTAGGTCTCGATGAGGAATTCTTCGCCTTTGCTGTTTACTGCTTTTCCTCCCCAGAACCGTGCCATTACGTTTCCCTGTATGTGGTCTGTCCTGATGAGCTCCATCATAGTAAGCTCCCCCCCGGCGCGGTATACCATTCCTCTACCATCCCCGGAGTTGGTTCCCATGTCTCTCATCCAGAACCACTTCTTCCCCGGGTTTACGATATATGTCCGGCTCGCGCTACCTGTGCATAATACGACTGCTTTCGATTGATAGGCTGTAAGTTCCCCGGTTCTTGTGTTTAAAGCCACGGCTCCCACAACTTTTCCATTATTAGTGAGTAGATCTACTGCCATGGTTCGCTCAACGATCTCTATGCCTCGGCGTTTCACCTCATCCATGAGGCATTTTTTCATGGTTCCTCCTTTAACCCAGCAGCCGCTCTCCATCCGTTCTCCGATGTGCTTGTGCCAGTAGCTGTCCCATTTGCCATTTTTTTTCTTGTAGATCTCCAAGCCCCAGCTCTCCAGTTCTTTTACTATTGGGGTGAACTCCTCGGCGATGATGTATTTGTCGAGGGGTCTCTCGATACCTGACCACCCTGAGCTGCTGCTTAGGTAGCCTTCCACAAACTCCATGCTGGTAGGTCCGCCGGGTACATTGCACATTGGATTAATCTCACTCGTATAATGCCCGATACCGAGGGCTCCACCGCTTCTATGTGTGGCTTTTTCTAGAACGATTATATCTTTTGTGAGGTCGCTTGCTTTAATTGCGGCCATGCTTCCCGCTGCACCGGCTCCTATAATCAAGATATCTGTTTTTTTGACCTTCATTTGATATTCTAAGTATATGATTTCCGATTTTTACTTAAAACTTGGTCTTGAATTGGTGGCTATTTTGTATTTTCTATAAGGTGTTGTGTCTCATTCGACTGTTGCAGTGATGGTGCCACAAATCCCGTAAGCGATCTATCCAAGATTTTATCCCTCTTTATTACACTCATCCAGTAGAGCACAATGAAACGAGTCAAAGAAGAACTAGGCTTTCAGTTTTCAGTTGCCTCAATTGTTAAATCATATAAACATACCTTAGGCTAGACTAAAATGGCTGCAGCCTTCATCCGAGAACTAAGACAAGTCTGGACCAGGCAGAAGAAAAACTGGCGAACAGTCGTAACTCGTCAGATATTCAACCGTTTTTTCAATGAACTCACCCTACAATACGCCAACATATACATCACTCTCCTCGGTGCATCTCCTGTACAGTTGGGGGCAGTCAACAGCGCATGGGGTGTATCCCAGTCAATTATCTCGATCCCCCTCGGGATAATACGGGATAGGTTCAACCTCAGAAAGATATACCTTTTTGGTGTTGGGTTGCAGATATTAGTCCCTCTTCTCTATGCCTTGGCGCCTAGTTGGGAGATAATAGCCACCGCCATCCTCTTATCAGGTCTCGGGATGATGGTTGGGTCATGCGTCATCATCTGCGACCTCAGTCTTCAGCACAGAGACCGGGCTACTGGAAAAGCTCTCTGCGAGGGCACAGGTGCTCTGCCTACCATTCTTGCTCCTACTGTTGCGGCGATCCTCCTTACCTTTTTTGGAGGGATAAGCGTCCAGAGTATCAGGAATCTTTACTGGATCCAGTTTGTGGTTCGTGTCTTCTTATTTGTCTATGTTTATCGAAATCTCGAGGACATTGATCGCGTCAAAAGACCTCCCATTAAGCTTAATTTTCTATCAGAATTCGGTGAGGTATTCCAAAAAGGGACTGCAGTAAAAAGATGGCTTGCATTTCAAGGCATCAACATGTTCAGCAGAATGATGTTATTGACATTCAGATATCCATATATTTTCGATGTAAAAGGAGGTAGCCAGTTTATTATTGGAGGCATTGCCACCACCATGTTGATCACAGAGACCGTGTTCAGCACCATTATAGGAAGGTTCGCAGACAAAATCGGAAGGAAGAAAGCCTTCTATATCTTAATCCCGTTTTTCTCAGTAGCAAATCTGATTCTAATATGGGCTCCCAGTCCTTCTTGGCTACTTTTCTCAGGGTTCTTGATGGGTTTCAGGATGATCGCTGGTTTTAGCTATGGATCCATGACGCCTGAACTAGTGCCACCGGACTGTTTAGGGAGATGGCGTGGATTAATCGGCTTCGTGACAGGTTTAATGAGTATACCGGCACCTATTATTGGAGGATATATTTGGGAGCAGTATGGACCCGAATGGGTGTTCATATTGATTACCTTCTTGGACCTCTTTGTATTGACGCCCTTGCTTTATACTGTCCCCGAGACTCTGGAGAAAACATAGTTATTTGGGGGAGTCCCTGTGGAAGGGTACTTTTTCTTCTACTAGCTTCTCGATGATCTTTTGATGAATTGTGGTTCTGATCCATGGCTCGTTCTGGGCTTCAACGAAGAAGAGGATGGTTAAGTTCAACCCGTGGTATCTTTCACCGATGTTTGTGATCTCAAACTTGATGCCATGCAAGGCATTGACTACTGCTCCCTCGGAGTGATTGACTATCTCCCTCATATACTCCTTCACAGTGTCGTAATTCGCCTCGTATGCTAGCTTAACAGTTATGCTTGTCATGGTGTATCGGCTGCCGCTGGTCATGTTCACGACGTTATTCTTGGATAGCATGCTGTTGGGGATGCTTACTATGTTGTTGTCAAAGGTCCTGATCTCGGTTGTACGGAGCTTGATCAGCCTTACTATACCGTAGACGTCTCCTATCTTTACTACGTCGCTCACATTGATGGTGTTCTCGAAGATGAGGAAAACCCCATTCAGAATATTGGAGAGGAGATCCTGTGCAGCAAACCCAGCGGCGATACCCACGATGCCTAGGCTCGTCAACACCACGTTTGGGGTTACCCCTGCAACACTCAGGCTCACAAGGAAAACCACTAGAAACACAATATACCGAGCGATGAGCCCAATCTGTCTGACCACTCTTCTATCCAGATTCTCTCTTTCTTGGAGCCTCGATACTGAACGAATAATAAGGGTATTGAAAACCATCCCAGTTAGGAATATCAGTATTATCTGCAGTAGCTGAGGAACCCATTCTATTGGATCGAAGTTAAGAAACTGGAAGATGTCCGCCATTAAATGATTGTTAAACTCTGCCTAAATAAGATTTAAGAAAGAATTCAACCCCGTTTGAGTATTTTCTGGGCAACAAACACCACTCCCCCGAATACTAGGGCTAGTAGGTAGAGTATTATGGGTATCCAGAGGAACTCAGCCCTAACGATATATTCTATCCCTCTACCATATCCATATGGGCTCGGTAAGTATAACCACGCCAAGAACCCTACATAGGCTCCTATTATTGATACATTGAGTCTTCTTGTGAGTTTCAACCCAAACTGCTGTGTGAATACGAACATGAAAGCGAAGCCTGCGAAGAACATTGGCCACATGTCTGCGCTACCATGCTGAAGCGTGTTATAGACCGCCACTAGTAGCGCGTGGATGGCTACATAGCTCTCGAGGAATACTATCCACCGTGTATCTAGGTGTATCCATGTCCATGCGAGGGACATCTGTGTGAATAGGAAGAACATGTAGATGAACCCAGATAATAGCTGGGGGTCTACTGCCATGGGGTGGAACCAGAAAGTATAGACCAAAGCCCAAGCAACAATATACATGTGAATCCTGCGGAAGAAACCCGTCACCTCAGCTGTGAATGGCTTGTCTAGCCGCTTCCCGAGGATTAAGCCCCTTCTCCGGTTCTCGATAATCAATACGAATACCAGCATCAAGATAACCGAGCCCTGACTTGTCCAAATGGGAACATCCTGAGCCAGACCATCAAACAATACATGGGTCTCAACCAGATGCAGGACCATGAAGACCCCGTTCCATGCCAGCATGAAGATATTGTATCTTGACAGGTTTCTTGAGGTCAGTTTTCCTGCCAGATTTCTCTGTGCCCAGTATATTCCACCCCATGCACCGAGTTGGTGAAGAAGATAAAGCGCCCAAACAACCAACATAGAACCAGTGTCTCTCTCTGGTAGCTTCCAGTAATACCAAGAAGCCCCTTGATCAGGCGACAACATATCGATAAATCTACCAAGATTGAATCCTAGAGCCCATATCAATGCCGCAAAAATGATTGTAACAATGACAGCGATCTTCCATGCATCAACAGCTCTAATCTCCCTTGTACCTGACAAATGAATCATAATTGTTTTCGATATGGTGGAATTAAATGGTTACACCTAGTAACCTTCTATAGAAACCAGAGTCTCAATTATCCGGTGATATCATGGAGGATTGTATAAAGTGTGGAAGATGCTGCAGTAACCTCAGAATAGGTGATGAGGAAGCAGGACTAACCCTCTTCCCAGACGAGATCCATCTTTTCCCCGAGAACAAAATAAAGCCTCACCTCGGTAAAGGAACATCCAATCCTTCTATAATATTCACATATCAGCATACCGAGAATGTTTGTATTCACCTCATCGATAACATGTGCAGTATCTATGAGGATAGACCCTTGATGTGCAGGAGTTTCCCGGTTAGAATTGGGGAGAATGGTTTGAGGTTTGCTCCCGGCTGCAAGGCTGTATTGAATCTCATGAGGAAATCCAAATCCATGGATAGTAAGACTCCTGAGGTGAAGGCAGCCATGAAGATGGCTGAAAGACTGGTAGAATATAACCGAGGATTCACTGAAAATGATCAAAAATGGAAGTATAACCTCGTCTCAGACCGCTGGGAACCCATGAAACTGTAAATGCTAGTCTTGATCCATAATCCCCTTATCAAGTTTTATCGAAAATCAACATTGGCGGTTCAGCTATACTATGATATCTACTGTTTACGAAGTAATGACCCCCAACGTAGTCACTATTAAGCCAAACCAGACCATCGAGTCAGCGGCTCGGATAATGGCAAACCATGGCATAAGCAGCATAGTTGTCTATGATAAGGGAAAACCCGTAGGAATATTGACTGAGAAGGATATCCTTACCAGAATTGTAGCAGTTGGGCATGATCCCCGTAAGGTTACTGTAGCAGATATAATGTCCCCTGATATTGTTGCCTGTTCTCCTGATACATCTATTGAAGAGGCATGCAGAACACTGAAGATGAATAAAATCAAGAAACTAGCCGTCATTCAGGATGACATACTTGCCGGTATAGTAAGCCTCACAGATATTGCTAATAGCCAGTCAGAGCTAATGGATATATTAAAAAATAATAATTCAGGCCCCGAGATCTCTGAGGATATTTTTGAGTTATTGAACCTATCAGAAAGTCAGTGCTTGGAGTTCAAATCCAGCCTAAGATACGATATGAACACCAGGCAAGTGAATCAAAACCTTGAACTCGTTGTGTTGAAGACTGTTTGTGCCTTCCTGAACGCCGATGGAGGAACGCTTCTAATAGGTCTCTCTGATGAAAAAGAGGTTATTGGCATCGAGAACGATTATATGGTTTTACGTATTCAGAACAGGGATGGGTTCGAGAACCACTTGCTGGGGTTGATCTCTAATTGTATTGGAAACTTTTACCTGCGTTTCATCGATACGCTATTCCACAATGTGCTTGGTAAGGATCTTTGTCAAGTTA
>CAZZFH010000147.1:0-6102 GCA_964653295.1 uncultured Candidatus Bathyarchaeia archaeon
ACCTGTACAAGAAGATGGATAACAACGAGAAAATATTCACTTTTATAGCCCCAATGGCGCCCTTCCTAGACCCGGGGAGCATCATATACGAGAACCCAGCGAAATACGGTTTCACAAGACTATACTCGACACTGCGTGAGCACAAGGAAGCACTTTATCAGCCCAGCTGGAAGCTATACCTAAGCTATCATACAGACTGGATGACAAGGGATCAGGTAGCAGAGACAACCTATGAGGCAATGATCCGTCTGAACCAACTGAAAATGGATGTGGGGATAACCAGTGTCTCTCATGGTGAGAAGGTCAATTATGGGTTGAGTATGGCGCGGGACATCATGCGTAGAATTGATGATATTATAGCCTCTACGAGTGATCCCGTTGATCGTCAGAGTAAATACGATTCTTTGAAGCTGGAGATCGATGAAGCGAAGAAATCGACCATTCTCGCCAAGCGTGAACTACGGATGCCGGGGCTCGCGGGGATTAGATTCACTGGTGCGGTGAAGTATCTACTCAAGTATCTTGGTCTAAGCTAGCTGTATAGCTGTTTTTCTATCTCTTTTAGAGCCTTGATGCCTTTTACCTCGTATTCTTGGAGGGGGAGCTTCACGAGTAAAGTATCCGAGTACTCCTTTTCTATGATCTCCATGTATCGTGTTTGGACTTCCCATCTCTTCTTCAACAAATCCGCGGTAAGACTCGATGATTCTGGTATCAAGTTATTCACTATGACGCCGCCAATGTTTATCCCAAATTTGTTGAAATCATTCCAGATACGCTCGGTCTGGGAGACCCCCAAGCCTTCAGGAATAGTAATAAGATAAGCCGTAGTGGTCTCGCTTCGCACCATATCAAGCACATTCTTCGCCAAGATCTCCCACTCACGAATTATCCTCAATGGATCCCTTTTCTCTCTACCAGTCAGGCTCTCCAAGGTCTCCTTGAGCCTGATATAGAGCTTGGCTGCGTCTCGCATATGGGTATAGAAGGTCTCTTGGATGTGTAGCAGTGATAATGTGCCTCCCGCTGGGGCAGTATCCCAGACAATCACATCATACGCACCCTCATTGTACAGGTCATAGACATAGCTTAGGGCAAACTCCTCGTCTATCCCGGGCGCCCCCGCGATATAGTCCAGTATCTCTCGTCCAACCGGTAAGAATGAGGAGATTACCTCATATACCTCGTCTCCGAATTTCTCCAGCCACATATCCAGAACCTTGGAGTAATCCAGCTCAACTGCTTCCAGATTATCAACCTCTGGTATCCTTGTGATCTCTCCCATTACATCCTGTTCCAGTATATCCGAGAGGGATGGAGAGGGATCAGTGGAGATCAATAATGTCCTGTATCCATTTTGGGCATAGTGAACCGCTGTGCTTGATGCACAGGTGGTCTTGCCTACCCCACCTTTACCGCAGAACATGATGATTATCGGGTCTTCATTGACCTTGAGCGATCCCATCTTCATGTTTGTATATCCGGGCAATCAGGGTTAAAAGAATTCATAAATATGTAGCCGGTTGATGTGCTGTGACTGTCTGGTACGAGGTAGAGGATGCCCTTGAGAAGATAATAACCGACTATGAGAAGGTCAATCACGTTATCTCTGCCTACCAAGATGATAGAACCCGCCTAATTGGATTACACAAAAACGGACCTCATCAGGGTACAGCCCTCGAACTAGGATCAGGACCAGGCAACTATAGTAGACTCATTTCAGGATTCAATGATGGACCAGTAGTATGCCTTGATTATCTGGGAAAAATGCATATGGCAGCCAAGAAACGGAACAAGGGCTTTGATCATCACTACATCAGGGGCGTCTTTGAGGCGCTACCGATTCGAGAATCATCAATAGGCTTCGTCACTGCGGCTTATGCGCTGAGAGATTCATTGGATAAACCACGCGCCATATCTGAGGCATGTAAAGCCATTCGTCCAGATGGGAGATTCCTATTAATTGATATTGGGAAACCAGACAACCCGATTATCCGTGGCTTCATGAGTGTATTCATGAGGTTCTTTGTCCCGGTGTTAGGCGGCTTGGTGGCTGGTTATGGTTACAGGAACCCATGGAGCAAGTTGTATCTTACATTTGCCAAGCTTCCGCCAAACAATACATTGGTCTCCATTGTAGCCCAGAATATCATGGTAGTAGATCGAATAGAGAAGATACTGGGTGCCTTGGTGATCATATTGGGCTCTAAATAGCTGTGTAATCTGAAAAACGTATTTTTATTGGGTTAGTTTTAATTATTTGCCGTGATGTATTGGGTGGTAGAGTTCCATGGGCTAGGAGCGTACAGAAATTAACTTTGAAAAATAGACAATATCAGCTGGAGTTTATCAATGAGACCCTTAAACAATTAGACCTCTCATACATTCACCCACTCCTAGCAACAACAACCAAATACGCCATCTCAACGGGCGGAAAAAGGCTCAGACCCTTGATCGCGATCCTATGCACCGAGATGCTTGGAGGAAATTATCGAGATACCAAAGACATGTTTCTTGCATTGGAGTTGATTCATAACGCGACTCTTGTTCACGATGACATTATCGATGAAGACATGTACAGAAGGGGAGAACCATCTCTTTTCTCTGAGCATGGGATAAAAAAAGCGGTTCTCACTGGAGACGCGTTGCTGAGTATGGGTTTAATTCATGCCTCAAATACTGGGAAACCAGAGTTAGTCGGATGGCTATCAGAGACCTCTCTAAAAATGGTGCAAGGAATCACTCTTCAAAACCAGTTCAAGCATAAGATAATGTCCATCGAAGAATACCTTCATATGAATTACCTCAAGAGCGGAAGCCTCTTCGAGGCAGCAGGTGCTCTTGGAGGAATAGCTGGCTCAAACGATCCTGATGATGTGGAGAAACTTGCTCGGTTCGGGAAATATTTTGGGAACGCGTATCAGATAAGGGACGATATAATTGATGCGTTTACCCCCAATGATAGTGATCACTCTCCAAATAACGATCTTTTGAATGGTGATCCATCTCTTCTTTTACTTTACGCTGTTAACTCAGAGATCATCCAAGAAGAGGATAAAACCAGAATATTATCCGTGTATCATGGAGAGACAACGGACTTGGATATAGAATTTATCTGTAGAATCTATGAGGAGACAGGTGCTCTAAAAAAATCTGTGGAAAAGATGGAGGAATACGCATTGCTTGCAGGGGATATACTCAAAGATTATCCTGACTGTGATGCTAAAGAATCGCTTATCGAGCTACTGGACCAGTACAACCATGACTTTTCAGACAACTTGGGGATTCTCCCAGTCAAATTCATAGAAGCCCAATAACCCGGAGAAAATACGATGAATTACCCAGAAAACAACCAGAAATACGATGTTATTGTTGTAGGCGCTGGACCCGCTGGGTCAAGCGCAGCGAAGGCAGCAGCAGAAAACGGAGCAAATGTACTATTAATCGAGAGGGAACTAGAGATAGGGGTTCCAGATAAATGTGGGGAGTTTTTACCCGCGCTAGAGGAGATGAAGAGACTTGCCCCCAATGTTCCTGACATGGAGTCGATGTTTGATCCTCCCAGTCACTGTATCGTAAATCATACAAAATATGTTAACTTCGTCTTCCCAAACAACGTAGAGTTTCCAGTAGACTTCAAAGGCGTGGTAGTGGAACGCAAACTATTCGATAAGCATCTAGCCAACGAGGCAGGCAGAGCCGGAGCCGAGATACTGCCTTTCACTCAGGCAATCAAGCTTCTTGATGATGGTGTCAGGGTTCGGAGCAGTGGCGAAATCTATGATATTAAATCTGATGTTGTGATAGGCGCTGATGGAGCATACTCATTGATAGCACGTGAAGCCGGGCTTCCAATATCTACTGATCCCATTGATTATGGCGTAGGGTATCAATTCGAGATGGTAAACGTCGAACATGACCCAGAGTATGTAGATATGTACTTGGGAGAAGACATAGCCCCCGGGACATATGCATGGATCATACCAAAGGGAAAAGATGTAGCAAACGTGGGCACAGGTGTCAGGGCTCCCTTCATGGAGAAAGGAATGACCATCAGGGATTACCAGAGAAACCTCATAAAAAATCATCCCATAACATCGAAAAAACTAAGAAACGCAGTGCCTACCGCGGTTAAAGCAGGTAACATTCCAGTAGGCGGTCCAATAGAGAAAACCACCACAGAAAACGTTATAGTTGTGGGTGATGCAGGCGGTCACACTATTCCAACCGTTGGTGGAGGTATCCCCTCGGGAATAATTATCGGTAAGATTGCTGGTCAAGTAGCTGCTGAGCATATATCTAGTGGTGCTCCGCTCTCTAATTTCGAAGATGGCTGGAGGTCTCAGATGGGGGATGTGTTATTCACTAGTTTGAGGCTAAGGAAGATGAGTGACATCGTGTTTGGAAGCAAGAAGATGATAGAAGTGGTGACCAAGTTAGACTGGTTGACTAAAGATACTATCTCGAAGTTCATCTACTGTAAGATGGATACAAAGATGAAGTTGATTGAACAACTATTACAGTCAAGTTCAATAAGTAACCTACTTGCTTAAGATGTTTGATTTTTGATCAAATTCATATATCAAAAATTTGCGTTATGGATAATCCAAATCTTCATATAATAATTAATTGGTAAACTAATACAAATCGGACAATTGCCCAAAATGTGATAAAAAATGATAGACTTTAGCATTAAGTTCAAAACCAAGAAAATAAAGTATCTATTCAAAAAGAATTTTGTTCTAATTCTTCTCATAATCTTGCTATGTTCGATGGGGTTTTCCATCGTATATTCTATTGACCCTGCAGATTATGGTAGCATTGAACATAGTCACGATGGTATTGATTGTGCTAGTTGTCACGATCCAGACAGTTTCGATATTTTAACGGAAGACACAGATGACCTTTGTATAACTTGTCATGGCGTAGATGGAACTGAGCCAATTCCAGAGAATCATGGACTCGGATTACCATGTTCTAGCTGTCACTCAATTACAAGTGAACTAGAAGATGACGATGAGGATGACGATACACCAGAACCAGGTCATTCCCCCGTTGCCGCTGATACGGATTGTAGTACTTGTCACGAGACCTCAATTACTGCCCATGAAACTTGTGTAATGTGTCATAATTTGGAGTCTGAGACAACCTTAGGTTTCCTAAATGGTACTGCTGTTGAAGATTCATCAGTACTATGTGCCCAGTGTCATGAAGATGAATACTCAGAATGGGAAGCCGGAATTCACGTAAATAACCACGAATCCAAATTTTGTATTGATTGTCATAACGCTCATGACCCCTATGTAGTAATTGAAACAACTCTTCCTCCAGTATTTACTATGGCTGGTGAAAGTGATATACCCGGACCAATTATACCTCCAATACTCTTCTTTGTAGCAGTTATTGGAGCGCTTTGCTATGCCGTGTATGCATTTGTTTTAAGGAGAGGATAAAAATGAAGGAAAACATTAATCGACGAGATTTTCTAAAATCAGTTGGAGCTGGTGGTGTATACCTTGTTGTTAGAAGTATGGCGCCCATGGGCTCTGTTGAAAAAGTTCTAAAAGTAAATCAAGTATCAGAAACTCAGGCATCAGGTAAAAAATGGGGAATGGTTATCGATGTAGGCGCTTGTATCGGCTGCAGAGAATGTGTATATGCATGTAAAGCGGAAAACAACATCCCGAATTCTCCGATGCCCATGCAATGGATCGAGACATTTGAGATGGATCAAAAAGACCCAGTCACACGTGTCTACAGCGTACCACCTACCAACTCAAAGACAGATTACACGGACAGCCCTAAAGCAGGAAAATGGTATCTCCCTGCACAGTGTGTACACTGTGAGGATCCCCCATGTGTAAAACTCTGTCCAACGGGAGCCACTTTCATAGGTGAAGGTGGTATCGTTGAGATGGACTATGATAAATGCATTGGATGTAGACAATGTATGGCGGCTTGCCCATATAACGCGAGAAGCTTCAACTGGGGCGCACCAGAAATCCCAGAAGAAGACATCAATCCACTGGTCCCTGTTAGACCTGTTGGCGTTGTTGAGAAATGCACTTTCTGTCTACATAGAGTAAGAGAGGGAAGACTGCC
>CAZZFH010000148.1:0-6092 GCA_964653295.1 uncultured Candidatus Bathyarchaeia archaeon
ATGGGTCTCTGAACAGCCTGTATGGGCAATGCCGGGGGTATGATCGGTGGCGCAGTGGGGTTGGTAATGGTTAATCTGCCGTTCGCGTCGAGTGAACCCTTTGTCTATACCTGATTGGTATGGCTGCTTTATTCGCTGGGGCTGCCCGTGCACCTCTAACCTGTGTCGTTATGCTTGCCGAGATGTCGGGCAACTATTACCTCTTCCCTCCACTTATGCTTGCATGCGCGGCAAGCTACTTCATCGCAACACTGCTGATGCCAGAGAACATCTACACATTGAAGCTAAGGCGGAGGGGTGTCAACGTGAGCAAGACCGTTAGCCCACTCCATCTGGTTCATGTGGAGGATGTTATGACTCCCTTGAGCAACATGGTCACTGTGAAACCTGATACCCCTGTTAATGTTGTCAGCTTTATGATATGGGAGACAGAGCACACCGGGTTGCCCGTGATGGATGAGTCAGGCTACTATGGTATAATCACAATGGAGGCCATTAGCCACATACCTGAGGAGAAACAGGGGCAGCTAACAGCCAAGATGGTGGCGGATACAAAATACCCAATGGTCCACCTCGATGATAACATCTACACGGTCATGGAAAAGCTCAACGGCAATGAGCACGAGATACTGCCCGTGGCTGACCCCTCTAATGATCAGATGATTATTGGCTTAATCAGTGACAGCGATGTACTCCAATCCTTCAGCCTCGGCCAGAAAAAGATGAAGATACTAGACTAGGTCTTCAAATCCTTTCTATTAAGATTCTTGCCACAGTGGTGACAGGTTTCCTCGTACCATGAGTAGGACTCTCCACAGGATGGGCATCGCCACTTCTTATTCATATCCTCAAGATACCTCTTGGAGTCAGCCATTATCTTAATCAGGTTCTGTCTCGTGTTCTCGCCTCGTCTGGAGCAGAACTCCTCCAAGCCATTGTATCTCTCACAGGAGTAATCCCAGAACTGGTCGCATTCAAAACAGAACTGGAGCCCTTTTTCCTCTAGGCATTTCCATGGGTTGCATTTCCTGCAGTTGGGCCACTTCTCTTCATCGGAGGCGAAACAGCCATTGCATTTTACCTTGTCTAGCCCTACTTTTTGCCACTCCGCTACCTCTCTCAGAAAATCACCGCAGTCCCTCTCTGCCCTGTAGACATAGCATGCCCCGCAGTAGATGCCGCAACGTGATAGGAGGGATTGATCCATCAAGGCATTGAACCCTTCTTTAGACCTATAATATTATGTAAAAAATGGGCTTGGAAAGATAGTATTGATGCTTAGTAGCTCTTGGGCTCAGGGTCACGCATCAAGCTACCCGCAGTACAGTGGATGCTACCGCTGTTCCTTGGACGCACCAATGTAGCAACATCAACCTCAACCACCTCGATGCCTATGCTCTCAAACCACTTAGTAGCCTTGGAGTTGCCCTCATTCACCAGTATCTTTCTCGGCTCAAGAACTACCCCTGTGTTTGGGGCGCGCTTCACAAATGGTCTCCGGGGGTCTCGTGTATGAACCTTAACGCATACTTCTTCCGGTGGGTCTATGAACTCCCAGTTCATCTCCTTCTCCATCCAAGCCTTCAGATATGGGTCGAGATCACGTGGATCCTGTACAGTTGTATGCCTGTCTACTAAGCTATAGTGGCTTGCGGCGATCCTTGAGCCGTAGCCGGGTTGGATACGTATGTCTACCTCTGGATCCTGTAGCTTTACGATGTTTGCGAACTGGATGTGCCCTGAATCATTTGCTCGTGTCAACTCGGGTTCCTGTGTGTTACTCCTCGGGAAGTGAACGCTGATGAGGAGATGTTTCTCATCCATCCATCCAATACTTCCCCCCTCAGCCATTCCCTTATCCTGAATCATACCCACTACTGGGCAGCCAAGCTCAGCCAGTGTCTGGTATGTGTATTTTTCCTCACCTTTCCTCATCCAGTCATACATCCTGAGTATGATCTGGCCATAAACACCGGGGTGGCATACATCATCAGTATAAATCGACTTTACCAGATATGGTGGATCATTCTCCTCTGGCTTACGGATAACTACCTCGACACCCTCAGCCTTATACGCATCAATCATGTTCAGGTGGTCTTCAACAAGCTCATCAAGTGGTATTTTCTCGGCCATCCTCCAAGCTGGCAGATGGCTCTCATAGGGTGGGAATGGGGTCTTCTGTCCAATGGTCTCAAACTCTGGTCCGGGTCTGTGGAGGAGCACCATGCGTAGTTTGCCTACATTGGTGTTTGCCTTCCATTTTCTACCCCATACCTTCTCCATCTCGTCCCCAAAGTTACTCAAAACTTGGGGATGATACTTCAAGTACTGTTCCCTGAGGCTGAGACCGGTGTTCTTTTTGAATTGGTCATCGTCTACCGCCATCTCGGCCTGGAACTCGCCTTCACTAAGTGCCATAAAATCATCTAGTGATATACTTAACCTGTATTAATAATAATCTTGAGGGGTCTGTATGCCCCGAGGGGAGCCCAAAAAGGGGGGTATTATTCTCGGAAGGAAGAGAGAGGTTTACGCGACTGATTCTCTTCGTTGGCTCCTGTCTCGGGGCAAGCAGTGTGAGGGAGGCTACTCACCTCTGAGCGCCTCCACGGGGTTCAATCTTGAGGCACTCCAGGCGGGGTAAAGCCCGGATATTATGCTAGTTACTATCGCAAACCCAACTACCATCGTTCCCAATATGAGTGTTGGGTTGGCTGATATTCCGACATAGTTGCCGACAACATTTCCCAAGAGGAACCCGAATAATGCGCCTAATATACCTCCTGCGAACCCTGTCATAGCTGCCTCAGAGATGAATAGGTAGAGTATGTCTCTGCTTTTTGCACCTATTGCCTTCATGGTGCCGATTTCTTTGGTTCGCTCCATAACTGAAACAGTCATTGTGTTTACGATGCCTACTCCGGCTACGAGAAGGCTGATGGCTGCTACTCCACCTAGAACCGCCTCTATTGTACCGATTACCGAGTTTATCATCTCCATAGTTGATGAAGCAGTTAAAGCTGTAATTCCACTGATCTTCTCCTCAATAGTATCAGCCAAGTATTCGATATTTACACCCTCATCGGCTATTACCTGAATGCTGCTATACACCCCGTTGGTGATGAAAAACTGCTCATATGTGTCAAGGGGGATATAGAATGATGTATCTGCACCCATCATTCCACCTGTTTCCTCTAGGATGCCTATAATCCTGACTGTGAGAACTTTTTCAACGTTGTTTACCTCTGAGGTTAACTTCACCCGGTCTCCAACTTTGACGTTGTTATCTCCTATACTTGGGTTGGCGACACCATAGCCGATTATCGCTACTCCTTTATCGTTGCGAGTGAACGCTCTGCCCTCTTCTACAACGGTACCTTCGTTGATAGAGAAGTAGAGATCAGTTATCCCGGTAATCGAGACATAATATGTATCGCCTTTCAGAGTATATGATGCAGAGCCACCAGATGCAATTGGTGCAACGAGTTTAACATTCGACAAGTCGCTGATAATATTTACTTCACGCCAGTCGAGTGTTACAGTATTAGCCTGATTACCCATATTGCTGCCCGGTCCAAACCCTGAGCCAGCCATAACCGTGATCGTACTGCCCCCAAGGGAACCGAGTTGCCCACTGATCTCCACACTCATCCCCTGAGTAAGGGTAATCAACCCTGTGACCGCGGCGCACCCAATAAGGATTCCAATGAGGTTTAAGGCAAACCTGAACTTGCGGGAGTTGAGTCCCTCAAAGCTCATGGATACTATGTCTGTGGCTCTCATCTTGGATTTCCTGTAGATTTAACCGAACCATGCGCTGAGAGGGCTGTGAACTCACCCTCAACGACCCGTAGGTTTACACCGTTTAATACGGTGAGTGGTTTTCTTACCTGCTGGTAAGTCTTCACATGATCCTCTGTCGCTATGATGAGACTCACAATCCTGAGTCCCCTGCAATTTGCTTCGGATTGAGTGGATACTCCATCACTGCCTTGAGGGCTCGCAGTGCCAGCTTGAGGGCGGATTCTTTCTTGCCTTTTTTTTCTTGACTCTTCATCTTGATGAGGCAAAAGACTAGAATTTGGTTATAAACTATTTTTCAAGATTATTACCTAATTGGATCAGAATCATTACACGATCAATGTTGGGGTTTCAGTAAATAGAAGGAGTAGGTTTTAAACGCGCATCAGGTAATTATGCGTAAGCTGGTCGTTATGTCCCAGAGGAATCGTTACACTAAGCATGTTATCCAGTGGTTGATCGCTGGGTCACGTGGTGGTGTAAACAGGGGCAAGATATTGTCTACTCTCAGGGAGGAGCCGATGAACGCGAATCAGCTGGGCGAGGCCATTGGCGTTGATTATCGTACCATAAGGCATCATCTGGAAATCTTGGAGAAGAACGGGATGATAACCAGTATGGGGCCAAGGTATGGTACCATGTACTTCATATCCCCTAATCTTGAGGATTCTTGGGGTGATTTTGAAGAGATTTGGAACAAAATTGGAACAAACCCTAATAACGATGGTGATTAGCAAGGTGCAGATGAACAGGAAACAACAGATAGCGGTCCTCATAATGGCAGCCTACTTCGTCGTAAACATAGCGGCGAACATGGATCAGCTGGTGATTAGCGAGGACGAGATACTATTCAGATTATTGAACGATGAACGATTATTGATCGACCCAGACCTTGAGGGGCTTGACCCAGAGAACCTGAGTATATTGAGCCGCCATATTACCAACTATATTCAGGGCAAGATAATCATCTCGGCAGTAAACACTATCCTGTTGGTTTACCTGTTCGCCAACTACTTGGATATGTATCGGAATACCAAGAGCAGCTTCACCCTAGGACTGGTCTTCCTCAGCGCTGCCTTGCTTAGTTATAGTATTTTCACGAATCCTGTGCTGTTGAGCATAACGAGTGGCTCAGGTGGGTTGCAGATAATTCAGTACTTTAACTTCCTTCCCGACTTGCTCACTACTATGGCTTCAACTATACTCATTTACTTGAGCCGTCAGTAAATGCATATACTTCACGATTTTTGGACTTAAGTTCAGTATTGTGGCGGTTGTTTTTAATTTAGGTAGTTAATACTACCTTAATTATTTTTAACTAAATCCCCCAGATTCTCTTAATCTTAACGAAGCAGTTAACCGAAATTATGAAACTAATTGAAATTCGGTAGTATTGACTACCTTAATTCGATAGCAACGAACCAACGCACATCAGCTCCATAAATCATTGCTAATTCTCTTACAGCCTTGGCTCCCTTTCTATCTCCATAATAAACACTGTACTGGATTCGCTCACCACCAGTATCTGTGATGATATCTCTTAGGTTGCTCCAGAACCTATGATGGGGTTTTTCCTCGATAAAATCATAAGAAACCAAGTATGTATTCTCTGTTTCTTCCTCGTCCTATAGTTCTTCTAGTAGTTTTTTCGCTATGCTTTTTCGGCCCCTGGTCATCTAATTACGGTAGTATTAACTACCTAAATTAGTTGTAACGAGACCAAGGTTCAGTTGTTCAGGCTACAGTTTAAACTAATGGGGCTTCTTATGGCGCCCCAATTAAGGTAGTCATAACTACCTTAATTCAAGAGAGGCACATTCAAAACACAAGAAAATCAGGCTTGCTTCTCATATCCCAAGATTTTGGTGTTAAATAATACCACCGCGAATTATCCCTGAGGAAAATGCCAGAGTATTTCATCGGTGTTGACAGCGGCACCCAGAGCACCAAAGCAATCATAATGGATGGAGAAACGGGAAATGTGCTGGGTAAGGCTTCCAGAAGCTATGGATTGATAGAGGGGTTGCCTGCTGGGCATATGGAGCAGCATCCAGAGACATGGATCAGGGAGACTCTAGGGGCTATCCGCGAAACATTGGATCAGAGCAAAATAGACAGGAATTACGTGAAGGGCATTGGGGTTAGTGGCCAGCAGCATGGCTTTGTGCCCTTGGATGAACAGGGTAGAGTAATCCGTCCTGCCAAGCTCTGGAATGATACCAGCACGGCTGAGGAGTGCAGCCTCATCATGGACGCGCTTGGTGGCTTGGATGAGACCATCAAGCTGGTAG
>CAZZFH010000149.1:0-6082 GCA_964653295.1 uncultured Candidatus Bathyarchaeia archaeon
GAAGGAGACATTGCCAGTCGAGTAACCTATGTTTGCTATCAATATTAGGAACCAGCCAAGCCCTACATAGCCGAGATTAACATTATACATGAACTGTAACGCAACGAGACCCACTGTGATAAGTAAATAGGGTAACATGAAAAGAAGATCAAGAGAATAACTAACACGCCCTGAAGCATTAAATAGAAGTAATATGATGGGCGCCCCCAGCGAGACAAGGAAAAAATCCAGCGATCTCTTGACAAGTTCCCCCACTCCAGTAACGATACAAATGAAGGCAATCAAAGAAAAAATCGAAAATAGCAGGCTCAAACCAGGGTGGACAATCTCATACAGGAACATGTAAGCGTTTATTAGACTTGATACTCCATATGCGGAAAAACCCATCAACCAAAACAGGTAAAACGACTTTTTCTTCTCAATGTA
Source organism: uncultured Candidatus Bathyarchaeia archaeon (assembly GCA_964653295.1). GTDB lineage: Archaea > Thermoproteota > Bathyarchaeia > TCS64 > TCS64 > RBG-16-57-9. The sequence goes on from CAZZFH010000149.1 coordinate 427, forward strand.
TTTCTTGTAAAGAAGCAGCGTAAAAACGAATGGGATTAGTCCATTAATGGCATATAGGATGATGCTGAGTGTGTTCAACTTATTTATCCTATATTAGTCTATTTCCCTTTTAAGCACTATTTCCCTGAATGCCATATTCAAACGTTTTAAAACATTTGTTATTTAATAATTCTGAAATTTTCTTTATTAGTTTTTTTTAATATAATTTTAGATGATAACTGTTATATAAACGGTTAATCTTATGGGATTAAATCAAATCATTGTATAGCAATGAGAATGTGATGTGTGTGTTAAAAACATTCTTAGAGGTAGTCAAACCTTTGCTTATCTACAACTCTACTAGGTTTCTAAAAGAGAAAAACATCAACGGAAAATTAGAAAATAATCTAAAGAAAAAACTAGATAGGCTTCAAAAATGTAGTATAGGCAGAGAACTTGGGCTAGAACCTGGAAAAAAAATAGATGATCTACCTCTTACTGGGTATTCCTTCTATCAACGATTCTATAACGATCCTCATGAGGGGGATTTCATGTATCCTCTGAATGATTACTTCAAGAATATGACAAGTGGCACCATGAGCAAGCCAAAGGTGTACCTGACTCCAAAAATATTCTTGAATAAAGTAATAATGAATGCAGGGTTGAGTATTTTCTTTATCAGTACATTCGATGGAGAGAAGTATCATTTCAAATTTGGGGATACTCTTTATCTAAATATTCCCGGGGGGTCATTCATCAGTAACATTGCCTCCAAAGAGGTAAACAAGAATCGTTCTAGTCTTATCAAGGTCGTCCCCCCCGATAGTGAAAACATGACATTCCAAGAAAAAGTCGACTACTTTGTGGAGCATTACAAGGAAATAGACCTTGCCCAGATGAATATAACAACCCTCTTAGATGATATAGAACCTCGAATCAAGGAAAAGGTCAAGTTAAAATCTTTCATTACCATGGATGCCTCAGCATTTGAGTTAAAAGAAAGAGTGAAAGACTTTATAGGGACCTATCCCAAGACTCCTTATTGTTCCACTGAGACTATTGCATCTACTATTCCCTCAATAGATCCCCCTGCGGGATTCTTTTTCGATTGGCGTTTGATCTACCCAGAGTTTATTCCCGAAAAATATGCCATAACTCACGAGGTGGAAAGGATTGATGAATTACCTGAGATAATCTCCCTCAAAGATGTTGAGATAGGCGGCAGATACCAATTGGTCATTACTCCTTTCTATTCTGAACTTACTAGAAGTGTTACTTCGGATATCTTGGAATGCATCGGCTTTGAGGATAAGTTATTGAAAGTTGAGACTCCGATTTTCAGGTTCTATTCACGTGCAGATAGAATATTAAGTCTCCATAATTTCACGCGGATCAATGAGACAGAAATTGTTATGGTATTAGAGGCATCTAAGATACCTTTCGTGGATTTCACAGCACGAAGGGAACTCGATGACACTAAGGAGTACTTACGGCTCTATGTTGAGTTCAAAGATGACGTAGATCTAGATGAGACGACTAAAATATTGCATGAGACTTTCATGGCTACTGACAAAGATTATCGAGACCTTACCAACATGATGGAGTATACACCAATACGTCTAAGTATTCTCACAAAAGGGACATTCAAGAATTTCTTCTCAAAGAAGGAGGGAATGTCCAGAATTGCACGAATTGGTATGAGGGAAGATAGACTAAAACTCTTGTTAGAAGCCTAATGATCAATTACATTGTCTGCTAGGCTCTCAAACATTTTTATCTCTGCTGGATTCTCATGCGAGCTAAAATTGTAAAAGCCTATTATATTTACCTGACTTGTCTTTATTTGACTCATTTTTGATATTAAGAATCCATACATCCTTCTTGCACTATGAGTTAGGATGAGTTGCGATAAAGTGTAGATGATGATCTCGCATGGAATATAGTTAGAGTTGCTGAAACCAATGATGTCATTGAACAATATATCCAGCAATTGAATATCATCATTAAATGAGATTATAGGTTCCTCAAAAGTGACAAAGCTTCTATGATAACCATTCGCCATTCTCACTAGATAGAGATTATCCTGAGTGTCTTTATCAATGATATCTTTGGAGGTTATTTGATCATATAGAGAAACCAGAATGGTTCTTTTCCCTTGACGAGAATTCTGAATTATCCTCTCCTTTATCCACTTGACCTCTTTTTCTCTACCTCTAACGTTGAGATCAATCATAGTAAACCCTGCTGTAGTTTCATTATATTCGACTGGAGTTCCGCCCATCAGGAAATCAGTTAACTCTTCGTACAAGAATGAGAAACTGGGGCTAGTCATACCTACATAGATCACAACCTTTGTGAACGTGGACATGAGGTCGACAAATCCCTCATTCATTATTTCATATAGATAACCAATATTTAGTAAAAGTATGTTAGCCCAACCTGCCAAAAGAAGGTTAATGTCTAACTTGTACTTGATTTGAATGTATAACAGCGCTCCTGTAATGAAAGCATATGGAGATAGAGCAACTATTATCCCAAAGTCAATCCAGTCTTCGGTCGTCAGCATAAAAACTATCAATATTATTGGGAGAATTAGTGTGGACAAGAGAAATTGCCGACTACGATTAACTAAATCCCCTATACCCGCAATAATCAAACCCAACCCAAAAACAAAAAAAACGTACGATATGAAGGATAATGCAGTGATTTCTATATTTGCGATTGTTGGGATTCGCATTACAATACTAGACCCGTATAACGCATATCCTAGACTCCAATAAAGATAGAAATTCTTCCTTGTTCTGCCATAGACTTTGTATATGGGATATGCTAGGAAGATGGATACAAGTCCATTTATTAACCTAATTCCGGCATATATTGGATCTACCAAATTGACCCCCCTTTGCCTTAAAATGTGATCTTAGCAGATTGATTAATTTTATTTGTGAAATACTTGATTTTGAGGGTTTTTTTTGTTTATTTCCGCAAAGACTCATCAAGTAGCTATCTGTTACCTTTATTTGATATAGTCCTTGCATGGCTTATATGCAAATCTATTTTTATATAATATTTTTCATAGAAATCCGTTACATTATAAACGAACGTCAATATAATGCCAACATAAAAAGCGATTTAAGTTGCAGTAATTATCTTATTGATTTCCAGTATATATAATAAATAGAGAAAAAACACTTATGTTATTGAGTTTTCGTAGATACTAAATGACAAACCTGTTTTCTGGCTCTTCTCTCTGTTTACCCAAGCCTTTCTGCATACCATAATCGGTGATCTCCCGGTCATACTCGACGAAGACGGTTATCATGTCGATGAGCTTGTCACTGATATCCAGTAGCTCCTCGCGTGTAAATTGGCTCATTATCTCTGGGCTATTGACCCACTGCATCCATCCTCCGAGGCTCTGGCTGAGGGCTCCGAAGCTGAACCTCATTGCCGTGACTATCTCCAGCCTGTCTATGTCTCTTTTTTCCTTGATTTTTTGCAGTTGGTCTATGGTTTTTTGGGTTCTTTCGACCCAGCCTTGGTTCATTTTGTGTCTCGGTAACTATGATTCCGCATATTATAAGCTGTATGGAACATCCTCCATGGTATCAATGGGGAACGCTTCATCTAGGTTCAACATTTAAAAGCATGGCAACAGGGAATATGTTGGTTGCCGGGGTCGCTTAGCCTGGTATAGCGCCAGCCTGGAAAGCTGGTGTCCTAACGGACCCAAGGGTTCGAATCCCTTTCCCGGCGCCACCTATTTTATAGCTAGGAGGTATCTCCTTATCATGAAATCCATTGATGTTCCCGCATGGGAGTTTTATGGTTGGAACCCCGAATCACTGAGTTTTCCCGATACTTGGAAGATTCATGAGCAAAGGATGAATGGACATAGCACACCAATGCTTTCCCAGTCCGAGATAACCGAGAAACTATTGAACCCCATAGCCACTGAGCCCCTCTATGAGTTGGCTGAGGGTAAGGAAAAATGCTGTATCATATTTGATGATATGACTCGCCCAACAAGACAATCCCAGATGCTACCATCGGTGCTGGATCAGCTGCACAGGGGTGGGCTCAAGGATGACCAGATAGTCTTCATGATGGCTAATGGGGCTCATCATGGGCGTCTCTTGTTCGATTTCCAGAAAAAGCTAGGCGCTGATATCCCTGAACGCTTCAACGTGTTCAATCACAATTGCTACGAAAACCTGACGGACCTAGGAGAGACCAGTAATGGAACTCCCGTTCATGTAAACGATGAGGTAATGAGCTGTGACTTGAAGATCACATTGGGGGTTATGATGCCTCACTTCGGATATGGGTTCGGTGGTGGGAGCAAGATGCTGCTACCTGGAGTAGCTGGTATCGATAGCATTACTCATAACCATAGGATAGGCGCAGGCACTGGTCCAGGACGGGTTCAAGAAAACATCAGGCGTCTTGACTCCGAGGAGGCTGCACGGATGGCTGGTGTGGATTTTGTGATAAACGCCTTCATGAACCATAGCTGTGATGTTGCTGGTCTTGTGTGTGGTGATGTCGTGGAGGCTCATCGTGAGGGAGTCAAATTTGCTAGGAAACACTACGCTACAAAGATGGTAAAGGATGCAGACATTGTCATCGGGAATGGTTACCCCATGGCAAACGAGGGATACAAGGCATATTATCTGCTTAGGGACTCTGTGCGAAAGGGTGGCGACATGGTTTTCCTGCTATATACTCCTGAGGGTTGCAGGGTACATCACTATAATGGGCGGTTTGGATCTGATTTCGGTGGCAGGGGTTGGACCAAGACCACATATCTGAAGAAGCCGTGGAAGATGGATAGGGTCTTCTGTGTCTCACCTGAGCTAGCCAAGATGGATGAGTATTACTATGGTGAGGGCAGTCAATGGGTTAAGACATGGGAGAAAACCCTTGAATCTCTTGTAGAGCGGCATGGAGCCGATGCAACTGTTGCGCTCTACCCGACAGCAGCCATGCAGATCAGCGAAGAGAATGCCTCAAACCGCTGAATTTTCCTCATCCTTTTGGGATTTCATAATCCCTTTTTCAATATCAGATTTTATCTTGGACTTGACTGATTTACCCCTGATAAGCTTCAAGAGCCTGGAGCGATAATTGGTAAGAGTTTACAGAGGGGTCTCATGAATATCAGAAAGGCAGCCAAAGACGATATACCCATCCTCTCAGAAATGTTATCCAGCGCCTTCGATAAAGACCCCATCGAGTCATGGACCATAAGAATAGACGAGAAACGCCCAGAAGCCCTGCGTAGCCTATTCTCCTACATACTCGCTGAATGTATTCCCCACGGAGAGGTGACCGTAACCGAGAGACTTGACGCATGTGCTGTATGGGTGCCCCCCGGGGTGTGGACTGATCCACCAAGTACAATTGAGTCAATATTGATGCTGCCGAAGCTTCTCAGTTGGACTGGCTGGGGTAGGCTCCAGCGATACAGGGAGATGGATGCAGCGGAGTTCGCCCATAGACCAAAAGAGCCTCATTTCTACCTAGCTATACTTGGGGTCGATCCAAGTCGCAGGGGGCATGGGCTGGGTTCCATGCTCTTGGAGCATACTCTGAGCAGGCTTGATGAGATGGTGTTACCCGCGTACCTAGAAAACTCCAATAAGAATAATATGGCGCTCTATACGCGCCATGGTTT
>CAZZFH010000150.1:0-6079 GCA_964653295.1 uncultured Candidatus Bathyarchaeia archaeon
TTGTTTCCTCAATCGGCGCCCCCATCGTCCAGTAAAGCAAACCATCCTCCGCATCTACGAGCCTCGGTAAAATACCGTCAATCCTTCTCTCTCCTGCAAGGACCGTTAGGGGTATTGTTTTTCGGCTTGGAACAAGCTCCCCATTCTCCTTATAGATTCCAAGGCTTCCCGTCTCCACATTGACATTGAAGCTTGTCTCATGTGCTGGTTTTTCTTCCCTCCACTTTCTGATTGATTCTCCGAGTGCCACTGCTGGTTTATCAGCGCCCTCGGGAACATATACCTTGAGGATTCGCCTAAAGACATCTAACTGTTCTTTTACGGCTTCAACCAGTGTCTCTTCAGATAATACATGGATATTGTATTGTTTAGCCAAGTTATCTAACATCTGTCTCTGGGGTGGCGCAATATCATTAACCGCGATTAATAGGCACCATGGCTTTGGGATATACTCCGCTGAGCCCCAGTATAGGCTCATTGCTGACTGAAATGCTGCTCCTCCATCCATATTTGATATAAGCCCAATTACAGGCTCGTTCTCCCTATACCCCCACGCATGATCTATTCCATGGAACTCAATCTTGTCAAGACCGTTTTCTCTCAGCAACTTATCGGTTTTATCGATGGGGGTATCCATGGAGTGTTTATTGTCTCTTGGTTTATTGGTTTAACGGAAGTAGCTCTCAGCAAACACCTTGAAGCCGGCGTTATTGATTATTTGCGTCAGTATCAACCCGAGGAGTATCATCTCGATAAAGGCTTTCACGACTATCTGGAAGCCAATCAAGGTCGCTAATCCTATGGGCATCCCGGTCACAGGAGGGAGGAGATACCTGAATAAGATCAAAGTAAGTAAACCCTCTGGAATGTAAGAGACCACGGTAATTAACACAGTCTTGACCCACGAATCTGCATCATATTTTTGAAAAAGATACCCTGCGGCTATCCCTGTCAATGCCTTTCCGAGGGGTAAACCAAAACCCGTGATAAGGTTTCCCTTGCTAAACCCGAACTCAAAAGCTGCTACCAGTCCCCCCACTGCACCTGTTACCCCGCCTATTATTGGGCCCCCGAATAATGCCGCAATGAACGTGGTGAGGTGGCTGATATCTAATGCTAGACTCACTGAGACTGGTCCCAGTGGTATGTTTGGTGCTATGGGTGCTAGCTGTGTGGTGATAAATGATAATACGTTTCCGAGTGCAGCCATTATGGCTACGAATGTTAGGCTCTTGGATCCTAGGTTCTTCATTTCACTTAGTACGGTAATTGACTAATTTACGAGTTATTACTCATTAATGGTTAGTTTGCATCTTTTAATAAGATCACCCAGAACCTTCATCGCCGTATCCACATCCTCAGACTTCACCAAGATATGATCCCTAAGATAAGTCGAGACAGCGTAGATACTCACCCCTGCATCAGCCAGAACAGCCGAGACAACCGAAAGATAACCCACGAGACTGAGATCGAGCACTATATCAAATGTGATAGCGTTGTATGGTCCCTCAACCAGATATTCCCCAAAATTATCCTTGATGGTTTCCCAATCCTCCACTTCAAGAATCAATGACACTTCCTCTGTGTCTAATGTAATCGAGCTAAATGGTTCCAGAGATTTGAAGACCTCCAAAGCCTTCTCTTTTTCCCCTAATGGCGTACTCACTATCATATAATCTACGGGGTGAAGCCGGAGCTCTGTGGAGGCAAAGACAGGTGTCATATCCTTTGAGGACATATGATCCATCTAACTCAAGTCCTGTATCTTTTTACCCCGTTTAGTAAGCTCCACGATCCTAGCAGTCAACCGCTTATTCTTGCGTTTTAATTCCTTCAACAAGGATTTTGGCTTCACTGGGCTGATCATGTAGATGGCTTTCTCCATGAACAGGTTCATTATCACGTTCTCGGCGTTCGTATAATCGATGAACTTGAAACCGCTCTTCCGTAAAATAGCCGATTGGTCTGTAGCGTATTCCGTGGCGTCCTTGCTGATCTTCTCATCTACCCTGATATAGACCTCGACCCTGTCGATTTCCTTGAATGGGATCTTCTCGGAGCCCCTCAGAAACCTTTTGATCTCCAATCCATCATTGGTCATGAAGTACTTGCTAGCATAGACCGGGAAGAATCTAGGTATCGCCAGCGTCAGGAACATGGTGCTAATCAAGACAATGATATCTTCCCAGAATACAGAACTCCCGATTATCAATATCCCTTCTTGATAGTGCAGGAATGTCTGATAGACATTGTAGAGGAAGAGGGGCACATTAACCGCTGGAATCATATAGCCCAGCAGCCTCCTCCGCCGTATCAGTGGCAGTGACTCTATCTCTTCAGACACTGTTATTCCACTCAAAAGACGGGGCTCCAAGATATAAAACCAATATACCAGAACCCAGAAAAGGGAGAACCGTAAAACCCTAGGCATGGATACAACTGTCCTCAGGCTCGGTCATAGACCCCAAAGAGACAAACGACTCTCAACACATCTAATCCTCTGCGCACGAGCACTGGGCGCCACGAAGGTAATCTACTCTGGAGAGGAGGACCCGAGACTTGAGGACGGGATCAAGGATATCGTAGAGAGGTGGGGCGGCGACTTTACTATAGAGTACGAGTCCAACTGGAGAAGAATAGTGAAACAGTGGCAAGGCAAGATAGTGCATCTTACCATGTATGGTAAACCTGTTGAGGAGGCTGTTCCTGAGATCAGTAAACACGAGGAGCCACTGTTAGTGGTGGTGGGTGGACCCAAGGTACCAAGAGACATGTACGAGAGCGCCTCATGGAACATCTCTGTGACCACTCAGCCCCATAGCGAGGTAAGCGCCCTAGCAATATTCATGTACCTTCTACAAGGAGAAGCCGCACTACAGCATGAATTCCAGGGTGGCTCCATCAAGATAACCCCAAGTGAACGGGGTAAAACGGTCGAGGTTAGTAAAGACTAAATCACGCGAGTCCCAAATATATGGAGGATCGAAAAAAATGGCGTCGATATATGCTGTAAATGAAGAAACACTATACAATATTGCACAGGTACTCGGAGGAGAAAATGGTGTAAAGATCATAGAGATCCTCAATGAGCGAGACAATATCACAGTCGAAGAACTAGCGGAGAAAACTGGCATTCAGATAAACGACGTCAGGAGACTCCTATACAGGTTCTATAATCATAGTCTCGTAACCAATCGAAGGTTCAGGGACAAGGAGACAGGCTGGTTCATATTCCAGTGGAGCCTCCAGCCTGAACTCGTTGAGGCGTATGTGCATAGCATCAAGCAGAAGATTCTTCGAAAGCTTGAGACTCGAATGGAGTATGAGCTAAATCACGAGTTCTATCACTGTGGAAACCCCCAATGCCCAAACACCACCTTTGAGGTAGCCATGGACACGGTATTCCATTGCCCACACTGTAATGAGCCTCTACACAGGATGGATAACAACCCAGTGATCGAGTTCCTTGAGAAAAAGATTGAAGAGATCAAGGAGGAACTGGACGACTGAGCCTCCCATCACGGGACGAGGCAATAGGGATACTTGAGGCAGCCGGGACTCCTCGCCACGTCATCGAGCACTGTGAGAACGTCACAAAGATAGCCCTAAGAATAGCCAACCAGCTCATATTCAGGGGCTATAATATAGACATCAGGCTCGTAGAAATTGGAGCACTTCTCCACGATATAGGCCGAAGCCGAAGCCACGAGGTGGATCACGCAGCAAAAGGTGCCGAGATCGCCAGAGAGCTAGGTCTACCAGAATGCCTTGTTCATATCATTGAGCGCCATATAGGCGCAGGCATCCCAGACGATGAAGCACATGAACTGGGGCTACCAGAAGGTCACTATGTTCCAGAGACACTGGAGGAGAAGATTGTAGCTTATGCGGACAAGTTGATCGCTGGACGCCAAGAAGTAGGTATTGAGGTTACTGTACGTGATTTCTCTGATAGATTAGGCGAGGATCACCCCAGTATCCAGAGGCTATGGAATCTGGACACTGAGATGAAGGCACTGTTGGCTGGCTAGGATTCGTTAACGTTTTATGTAGGGTCTTGATCCAATAAGGTTGCGTGGGCCGGTCGTCCAGCCTGGTCAGGACGCCGCCTTTACGAGGCGGAGGTCGCAGGTTCAAGTCCTGCCCGGCCCACCATTTGTACTGAAACAAGAAAATTGAGATTCTCGGATTGTTTTCTTAAATACCCTTTAGAACCTTTATCTTCTAATAATTATTAAAACGAACTCTCCGTTTTTGTTCTTTTAGTTAGCTAATGAAATGTAGGAAATTAACTAATTGTGACGAAACAAACACTATAATGATAAGATTGTGAGATTGTGTTTTCCTTTGATAATGAAAAAAGAAGGTCTCACAGGGTTTTCATATTTTTTCTTCACCAGTGAAATTGATGAACGCCAAGAAAACACTGATATTGCTAATGCTTGTGCTCACAACAATCCCAACCATTTACATTTCCTACTGTGAGCACCCCAACAAACTAACTTCTGCATGGCTAATCAACCCAGTAAGCGTAGACGGCGACATAACAGACTCAAAAGAATGGATAGACGCCAACAGCATCGAACTAAACCTAGGCACAAACTATGGACGCAGCCCACCCTTCCTCAAGACAAAGATCTGGGCAAAAAACGATTTATCTCACCTATACTTTCTTTTGAGAATAGAGTACCCACTCAGTCACTACGACCTTGATGACCAGGCGTTCATCTACTATCTAATCCACGACACCCCCACGGGATACATAGCCACAGACAAATCAATAATAGGACAACTTGGATCAACCCAAGACCTGTTCAACTATACTGGCTCCACATGGCAGAATGATGTACCGGGTGGAGAGAATAATGTTGAAGGGATGGGTCACTATGATGGCCTCTTCTACTGGTTTGAGATTAAGAAGCCCCTGAATAGCGGTGACATGCGTGACTGGTTCTTTGAGCTTGGAGAGACATATGGCTACGCTGATTCTCCTATTGATCGTTCAGATCATCTTTGTGTCGGGTTATTTGATGACAGTCAAGGCTATAATCTCCAGAACTTTATCCAGCTGGTTATCGAGGAGTCAGCTATACCTGAACATATACCTGTTGGTGGAGAGCTAGTGGCAGTATACAAGGAGGAGATACTCGTTCAGCTGCTCAAAACAATAGCTGTTTACTTGATGACACTCGCGTGTCTAATAATCGCCATGAAGAAGATGCTCTAGCTGTTCTAGGAGTAACATATTTAATTGAGATATGCTATCAATGCTGATGCGCGGGCCCGTGGCCTAGAACGGTTATGGCGTCTGACTGATAATCAGAAGGTCCTGAGTTCAAATCTCAGCGGGCCCACCTCAAATTTTAACAGATATATGTAATATTGTATTGATGCAATGCAATAATAAAAACCATAGATGAGAGTCAATATAATAACAAATACAAGTAAAAACACACTACAACACGATGCATGTTTTGCACATAACGTTGATAAAATTAAACTATATATTAAAAATAACTAATACAAATAAGGAACACATCTAAATATCACCGAGCCCCCTCATGAATCAGGTGAAGGGAGTGTCTACACTATCAGAAGCCATACAAGAGAAATTCAACAAAAAGGACTGCCCCTTCCTACAGGACTGCGAGGTACCAGTCACAAAGGACTTTTTCACAAGAGTCTGCAAGTCACCAGCCTACTTGAACTGCCACCACTTCGCCAAAAGAATGAACGAGTTACAGACACCACTCACATGGCTACAGAAGCTAGCAGTAGATCAAGCCAAGATGATGACGACAGACATCGAGGCTACACAAGCTTAAATCCGGTGCATGTTTCTACCTATTGAAACCGGATGCAGATAGAACAACTATTCCCCTCAATATACAAGCTGCATAACAATAACCAAGAAATTCTTGCCACACGCAACCTTACACCAGGGATTACATACTATGGTGAATCAGTATACCTAGTTGATGATTTAGAGTATAGGAGCTGGAACCCCACCCGCAGTAAACTGGGGGCTGTTATTTTGAAGGGTGTCACGACTATGCCCATAGTGCCAGGTTGCTATGTA
>CAZZFH010000151.1:0-6065 GCA_964653295.1 uncultured Candidatus Bathyarchaeia archaeon
TGCTGTCTGCTGGTCTCGGGGGTGGCTCATTCTCCCTTCCTCTTCTCAAGTACCCTGATATCAGTGATAGCAGTGTCAGGGTACTGTCCATCCTCGTCTTTCTCAAGATATTTGGTCATATCCCAGTTATTCAACAAGGCTGTGGCTACTCCCATGAGTGCCTCCATCTCTACCCCAGTCTGCGCATTGGTTACTACCGTGCACCGTGCCTCTATGGTATCATCAGAGAACTCATACTCCACATCCACTTGACCAATGGGGATATTGTGGCATAACGGGATCAACTCAGGGGTCTTCTTGACCGCCAAAATAGCCGCTATCTCACCCACAGTCAAAGGGTCACCCTTCTTGATCCCGGCTTCCCTGATTTTCTTTATTGTTGACTTTTTGAGCTTGATCTTGCCAGCTGCTGTCGCTGACCTGTACACCGTATCTTTTTCTGATACGTCTATCATCTTTATGGGGTCTTTACTCATGTCTCTCGCCCTCTACCCAGAACTCCCCCTCTGGGGTCGTCTCCTTCTTCCATATGGGTACCCGCTGCTTCAATTCATCAATAACATATTTGCATGCCTTGAAAGCCTCTTCCCTGTGCCCAGCAGCCACCGCTATAAACACGATATTATCACCCACCTCCAAGTCACCATACCTGTGGACCACGGCTATCTCAAGTACTCCAAACTTCTCCCGCGCCTCTGACTCAATGGCTCCTAGCTGCTTCAACGCCATCTCCTCATAGACCTCGATACTCATCTTGGCTACACTGTGCCCCTCTGCGTTATCCCGTACCGTGCCTAGGAAAGTGACTACCCCTCCACTCGCCGGGCTCTTAACCGACTCAAGAATCTCTTCTATATCAATATCTTCTCGTTGTATCTTGATCACTTTAACCACCACTCACCGGGGGGAAGAAAGCCACCTCATCACTAGCGTTGATAACTTGGTCAAGGGGCCCAAAGTTGCCGTTCACAGCCACCAACACTTCTTCCTTGGCAGCGATCTTAGGATAAATGCCTCTGACATGTTCACGCATCTCCTCAACCGTGATTCCCTGCTTCACTTCCAGCGTCTCTTCACGTTTCCCCGTGAACTCCCTGAACTGACCAAAGTACTTGATCTTGATCTCCAAGTTAATCCTTCCAGTATGGCTCTCTGCGCCGCACAGCCTCCTTGAATGCATCTACCACTTCCTCATGGCTGGCTCCCCTACGCATCAAGGATACAAATGGTACGTGGTTATCTTCTCTCATTAAGCATGCCTTTAGTTTACCATCACTGGTGACCCTGAGCCTTGTGCAGTATTTGCAGAATGTGCTGTTATGCATGGGTCGAACCACCTCTACCTGTGCACCATTACGGAGGTAGTAGATTTTTCTTCGATGCATCTCACGCTCCACTATTTTGGTTGAGCGTTTCTCCAGCATCTCCTCTACCGGCACAAGATCATAGTGAAGCCTATCATAGTACTCTACCCCGTTCTCAAGTTCTTGGAACTCGATTAACTGTAGAACCGCGCCGGTCTCGCTGCTGAACTCTATAAGGTCCTCAATCTCTTCATGATTTACGCCCTTCATTACCACCATGTTAAGCTTCACTGGAGTAAGTCCGCATCTGAGTGCTTCTCTTATACCTGCCTCTACCTCTTCTATCTTGTTGGAGCCAGTTATTTCCTTGAATTTATCCGGCTTCAAACTATGTAAGCTGATGTTGACACGGGCTAGGCCAGCTTCCTTCAGGTTGCATGCAAGTCCCACGAGTTTGCTGGCGTTTGTGGTCATGGAGACCTCATCAACATATGGTTTTACGCGTCTGACTATCTCGACGATATCTTCTCTGATGAGAGGTTCGCCGCCTGTTAGCTTGATGAATCTTACTCCTTGCTCTGCGGCTATCTTGGCTATGGTCTCCACCTCTTCCGCAGTGAGTTCTTCTCCCGGGGTGTGTTCTCCTTCTTGGTGGCAGAAGAAGCAGTTAAAGTCGCATCTCTGGGTTAGGCTGATCCTCAGGCTCTTTATTGGTCTGTTGTAGGGGTCTTTTAGTGTCAGGTTTCTTCTCCTCTTTTTTTGCTTGTGTCTTATTTAGGGTTATGCTTGTTGATACATATCGTATGATCGATATGAATAAATAAACATATCAATAGATGGTACACCGACACAACATGTCAGGATTCAATAATCAAAAAACAATCATGATCATAGGGGCCATACTGATAATAATCGTAGCAGGAGGTCTCTACTGGAATTATTCAAGACCAGTTGATAAAGAACAGCTCATAGTATCGACCACAACGAGTCTCTACGAGACAGGGGTTCTGGATGCATTAAAGACCCGGTTCGAGTCAAACTACCCAGAGTATAACGTGAGCTTCATCTCACAGGGTACCGGATTGGCCATCGAGACCGCTAAAAACGGTGACGCGGATATGATACTGGTCCACAGCCCATCACAGGAGCTTGGTTTCTTGGAGACGGGTTACGGGGTAAACCGAAAGATATTCGCTTACAACTTCTTCATCATTGTTGGCCCAGAGTCTGACCCGGCGGGAATCGCTGGAATGGATCCACTGGATGCCTTGATGACAATCGCGGAAAAAGGTGTAACAGGTGATGCGATCTGGGTCTCAAGGGGAGATAACTCTGGGACCCATAGCAAGGAGAAGAGCCTCTGGGGAGCCACAGGACTGGACCTTGAAGCTCTGAAAGCCGAGAAAATAGAGGGCACAAGTGACCCATGGTACATCGAGGCAGGCGCAGGAATGACAGCCACGTTAAACTTGGCCAATGAGAAAAACGCCTATACCTTAACTGATGTAGCCACGTATCTCAAGAACTACGCCAATGGAAACATCGAAATCGTAAAAGTAGTAGACAGCGGACAGGCAACCCTCAACGTGTACAGCGCCATCGTATGCAACCCAGACGAGAACCCAAGGGGAATGTACGAAGGCTCAATGCTCTTCCTAAGGTTCTTGGTGAGTGAAGAGGTGCAGACTATGCTCGTGGGTTATGGGCAAGATGAGTTTGGATCTACTCTATTCAAGCCTTGGATACCTGAACTGGATAACCCAGACTCAGATATAGTGCAATGGGTGGAGGATTTCGCCTATATCGATGGCTCAGAGTGTCCACAAATGTATAGGCACCAGTCTGGTGACCTATACCAATAACAATAACCGTAACACAATTTGATCAATATGGGATGGCAGACCATTATCGCGGGGCTCACAGAAGCCTTTACGCTGATCCTCAGCTTGGATAAGACGGTGCTAGAGATCACGTTAAGGTCGCTTTATACTGCCATCTTGGCAACCATGCTTGCCTCTATAATTGGTCTACCCCTCAGCGTTTTCATCACCATGAAAGAGTTCCCGGGCAAAAAGGGTCTAAAGTTCTTCTTCAATTCAATGGTTGGCATCCCCACCGTGACCCTAGGATTATTCCTCTACAGCTTGTTTAGCAGGAGCGGTCCATTGGGCTCCCTGAGTCTGCTCTATACTGTGAGGGGTGTAGCTGTTGGGCAGGCTATACTCATACTCCCCATTATGGTGACCTTCATTGTCAGTGCGATCGAGAGCAAGGATCAGGAGCTTCGCGACCTCGTAAGAACCCTAGGTGCATCAGAGTATGAGACCAGTATCGCGGTTGTACGCGAAGCCTATAGTGGAGTTAGTCTTGCGATTATCTCTAGCTTCAACAGGGCTTTTGCTGAACTCGGTATCGCCACCATGTTGGGCGCCAATATCAGTGGTATAACAAGGGTTTTGACGACTGCTATTGCTTTGGAGACATCTAAGGGTGAGCTTGGGCTGAGCTTTGCGCTTAGCTTTATCCTGTTGTTCGTGGTTCTGGCATTGAATTATTTCATAAACTGGCTTCAGGGGGGCTCTACGTGAAGTACTCCCTCAGTGGCATTACCAAGCATTACGAAGATATCGAGGCTCTCAGAGGCATAGATCTATCAATCGGGGATGAGGTACTGGGGATTATCGGGTACAGTGGGGTGGGTAAGACTACTTTGCTCAAGATTCTCGCTGGATTAGCGGTACCCACCGCTGGTGTTCTCAAGTATAATAACAATCGGATAACCCCAGATAACATGGCGTATCTCAGAAAAAACGCCACAATGATCTTCCAGACGCCCCTTTTTCTCCGGGGAGATGTGTTCACAAATATCGCTTATGGGCTTAGGATTAGGAAGACCCCTGAGGCAAAGATTGAGGAACGGGTTGAGAACGTATTGGAGACCGTTAGGCTTCCGGGGTTGGCGCATAGGGATACCAAGGATTTGTCTGGTGGGGAGCAGCAACGGGTAGCCTTGGCTCGTGCCCTTGTTCTGGACCCAGAGGTGCTCTTGCTGGATGAGCCTACATCGAATCTGGACCCGGGAAACGCTAGTATAATTAATGATGTTCTCCGTGAGGAGTCAGATAGCCGGGTAATTGTGATTGCTACTCATGATTTACCCCAGGTTAGCCGTCTCGCGGACCGGGTTCTATATCTCATGGATGGGGTTATCAGTGAGGAGGGAACTCCAGAGCAGGTTGAGGCTATAACTCGTTTCACGGAGAATATTTTCCCTGGGATCAGCAGGCATGTGGATGGGGTCAGCACCCTCAAAGTAGAGAATTTAGAGCTTAAGTTCACCGAGCCAGTTGAGGGCAGGGTCTCGATTCATGTTCGTCCACAGGATATCATCCTCAGTAATGATTGGATAGAGACTAGTGCTAGGAATCAGTTCCGGGGTCCAATTGTTGGGGTTGAGGAGAAAAACGGGGTTGTATTAGTGAGTGTTGATGTTGGCACGGTTTTCCGGGCTCAAATAACTCGCAGAAGCTTTGACGAGATGGGGCTATTCCTTGGGAAGGAGGTTAACATCTCATTCAAAGCCTCATCGGTCATCCTCCTCTAAGTCAAGCTATAAAAACGACGGTGTATCCCCAGTAGCAATGAATAAACCAGTTAAGGTCACTGTGTTTCCTCGGCTTAACGCCGATAGTTGCGGTACTGGATGTGGTATATCTTGTTCCAGCTGTACTAGCTGTGATCAGAGCTGCGGCTTCAAGGAACAAGAGCAGGAACAGATGGATGATCTATACTTCCTATTGGAGGAGGTAGGGCATGATAAATGCGATAACTGCCAGCTAGAGTTCATTGACACGAGTGATATCGATTACTCCATTGAGCGCCTCAACGTGGTTCTGGTAACCAGCGGGGAGGAGACCGTCACCCATTATACCTATGGAGAGTATATGACAGACAATTCACCCATCATAGCTGTCAACAGCAAGATAATCACAAAGGGCAGGATACCCTCAAAACAGGAACTCGCAAAGGTCTTTGAATGCTTCCACTAGCTTTGGTCCTCTTTCATCTTCTGTTCAAGTGTCTTTAGTTCGCCTTTTTCGCTTATCCTTATCTTGGTCTGGAGTCGTACAGGTATCCCAATGGCTCTGAAGAAACCCATCAAGGCAGCCCCATCAATGACATCCATGATCTTTCCAGTCTTTATCCCCTCAACCAGTAACTGTTCGACTTGTGGCATCACCTGTGGGTACTGATAAGCCGCAGCGTTATAGACCTCCCACGCCCTGTCCCCAAAATGTTTATCCAGTATCTCCTGGTTGGTGGGTTCTTTTTTCTTGTTTTCCTCTGGTTCGGGTTCCTGCTTATCTTTCAGCTGCTTGAGCATTATTTGGCGTCTCATCTCTTCTAGGCGCCGCTGTTTTATCCGTTCCAGTTCTTCATCCAAGGTATCTACCGTAGCACAATAGCCGTAGATATATGATTTATTCCTTACTGAGTACTGGAGGCTTTACCCCGGTGATTCTGATACTATTCAGTATAACCAGCAATGCTAGCCCCACATCTCCCAGTATGACCGATAACCATAGACTGATGGTACCCATGGCTGCTAGAACCACGATAGCCAGCTTCATTACCACACTGATAGTGATGTTTTCCTTTATCCTGTTCAATGTGGTCTTGCTTAGCTTCTGGATGTAACTCAGTCGCGTTAAATCATCCTCCAGTAGCACGATATCCGCCGTCTCTAATGCAATATCACTG
>CAZZFH010000152.1:0-6029 GCA_964653295.1 uncultured Candidatus Bathyarchaeia archaeon
AAGGGATATTTCTCCATCCCTGGTTTGGTATAGTATTGTTTACTCATGGTAATGTATAGAGGGTTGATGGGAATAAGTTATTCTAGGGTGCCTGAGCTTAGAATAGGATGCTTAGGCAGGTTAGGGCTCCATCGCATTTCTGTATCTCTGATACATCCATGCTTATGACATCGAACCCTACTTCCTTGACCATGGTCTGGGCGGTCTCGTAGCCCTTGGCCATCAGTATAGTGTCTCCTACGGACAGTGTGTCTGCGGCGTACTCGTCCTCAGCTGGCGGGATCAATATATTGAAGCCTTCCAACGCTGGGTGATTGGCGTAGTTCTCTGTGGCTATCATTATCCCTTTGCCCAGATAGGTGACATAGCTTTTCAGGTGCATTATTGTGGGATCGAATATGGTTGCGACTGGGACCTCAAGCCATTCCTGCATCTGGGCTACTCCCTCAAAGTTGGTCCTATCGGATATGCCGCTGATGAGACGCCTCTCCACATGCACAACATCCCCGCCCTCGATGGTAGCTGGCTCTGTCGCCCACTTAACTGGCATATACTTTTCTAGGGTGGCTGCGACCCCGGGTTGTTCTCCTCGCCTGGACGCTTTCGCCATACGACAGATCAATGCCTTACCGTTCTCAACCACAGCATTATCCTCAACAAAACAGCTATCGGGATGCTTGTCATCTCTGGGAACCCTGATGACTTCTAACCCTAGCTCAGCCAAGGTCTTACAGTAGTTCGCATGCTGTTCGCGGGCTTTCTTGAGGCTTACAGTATGGTGCAGTGGGTGCTCGCTGAGGCAGCTAATGTACATGTTTCCAGGCTCCCTTATGAGGGCGTATTTTGGGTTCATGGCTTATTCATGGTTTTTAGGGATTTAACCCCTTGTCTGGGGTATATTTAATTCCTTGAACCCCGATATTATCTGATCTAAATTGACACTAAATCTATACGATACACTGAGATACTTCATGGAAGCTCCCAGCGTGACTGGTTTTGAGCAGCAACGCAGAGAGCGCATCATTGAGGTATTCAGCAAGTACTGTGACAGGGTCACGGTTGATGTTATGGGAAACGTAATCGGCATAATTGGAGAAGGTGACCGGGATGTTATGCTTGCGGGGCACTATGACCAGCTTGGGTTCATGATCAGCCACGTGGATAAGGATGGCTTCGCTGGCTTCAAGCAGGTGGGTGGCTGGGATAAACGAGTCGCCTATGGAACTAGAGTAAAAGTCTGGATTGGAGACGGCCCAGAAGACTATATTGTGGGTGCAGTTGCGGTGAAGGCAGCTCATCTTACGGATGTTAAAGAGCGTGACAAGTCTCCCGAGTTAAAGGAGATGCTTATTGATCTGGGGTTGGATAGTAAGGAGGAGGCTGAGAAACTGGGAGTCAAGTCAGGAACAGTATGCACACCCTACTTGGATGTTACCCGGCTTGGTACTCGTGATTCTGATAAGATTGTGGGTCCAGCCTTCGATAATGTATGCTGTGTAGCAGGATTGGTCAAGACCATGGAGATACTGTCAAAGAACCCACCAAAGAACATCAAGGTACACTTTGTCGCCACGGTCCAAGAAGAGATCGGACTGAGAGGAGCCACCATCGCGGCTTATAATATCAAGCCTTGGGCAGCTATTGCCACGGATGTTACTCATGCAGTCGCACCCGGTGTAAAGGCTACTGAGGTTGGTGGGATAGAGCTGGGAAAGGGTCCTGTGGTTGCCCTTGGGGGGAACTTTACCCGAGCGCTTTGGGAGATGATGGAGTCTGAGGCTGAGAAGCATGGTATTCCTTGTCAGAGGCAGGGGGTTCCCAGTCGGAGTGGTACTGATGCTTGGGCGATACAGGTTGAGCGTGGTGGTACTATCTGTGGCTTGATTAGTATGCCCAACAGGTATATGCATAGCCCTAATGAGGTCATCAGTATAACGGATCTTGAGAACCTTGGTTCGTTGATCGCGGTGACTGTTCAGGCTTTGGGGGAGTGTGATCTCCAGCATAACGTCGAGGTTTATCGACGCTAATCCAATTTTTTTATAGTATTCCTTTGATGCGTAGATAGAATCCTAGGAAGAAGAGGGTCATATAGAAGGCGAAGCCGCTGAGGAAGCCTCCCATGAAGAATTTGTGTTCGCGTTTGAGTTTTTGCATACGGTTTTCTTGGGGGTTTCTTTTATGGGTTTTATGAAACAGTGATCCATTAACTGAAATCCTGTACAAAGTATATGTTATTCTCGTCATAGGCTACGCCGATACTGACCTCGGTATAGTCCTCATAGAGAATATTGTCTCGGTTCCCCCAGTCATAGTCGGCGTCATCATAGACCATATCATAGATCAATGCATCGAGAACCACGGAGACATTGAAGTCGTCTCCCTCGAAGTACATGAGGTTCTCACCCATATTGGCGGATAGCTCGGGGTTGTTCTTGAGTAATCCTGTTCTCAACATCTCTTCAGCGTATCTCTGTGCAATACTGTTGTTGTTTAGGGTTAGTTCTGGGAGTTTTTCCTTGACTCTTTCCTCATTTATCAATGACAGGGCGTATTCTTGGTGCTTGATGGTCTCATGCGATATTGGACGTACGGGTCCTACATTGGGTGTATCCGTGTCGGGTTGCCACTGGCCAAGTATCAATATACTTCCCAGACTGATAATCAGGGTTAAGGCGACTAGTACGACCTTTCTCCGTGTGATGCCTTCTCCAAGGAAGCTTGTTCTCTTTTTAGTCTTGACTGTTCTTGGGCGTGTCTTGTATGTTTCCTCTTCTTCCTCTGGTTCCACATAGTGGATGGTCTTGGTTACTGGCTGGGGGGTGACACCGGTTAGGTTGTTTGATAATGCGATGCAGTTGTGGGCTTTTTGTGGCATATGTTCCGGGCAGAATGTAAGGTTACAGTGGGGACACCTTACTGGAGGGTCAACCTCTTTTCCACAGTGGTAACATATGCCCATAATAAATAGCATTGATTGGCTGCGTTTATTAAGGATTTACCAAGTAAAAATCCATGAAACATGTTATCTGAGAATAGAATTATTGGTCAAAATTAATTTCGGAGATATTTTTTAGCTGATAGTTATATAACGCATGATATTTCTTTACAGGTAAGTGATCTATTTTGAAGACCTCAAAGATAATCGGTTTAATTATTAGCGTAGTGCAGCTGGGTTCGGCTGTCGCATTGATGCTTGGGATGCATACAATGCTGGGAGTATTTTCTACTGCCCTAGGTGGAGAACAGGGGATAGAGATTCAATTTACTGACCCTGTGACTATTCCATTTACATTAACACCAGTGAATAATGGGTTCCTTGAGGCAACTATGGAGGTCAGTATGAGGATGGAGGTGGATGGGGTAGAGATAGCCTCTGACTCAGAGGTTGTGCGGATTCCTCCCGGTG
Source organism: uncultured Candidatus Bathyarchaeia archaeon (assembly GCA_964653295.1). Classification (GTDB taxonomy): domain Archaea; phylum Thermoproteota; class Bathyarchaeia; order TCS64; family TCS64; genus RBG-16-57-9. The sequence continues at coordinate 3,410 of CAZZFH010000152.1, forward strand.
GCGTGGTTCCAGTGGAACTTTTGCTATCCATCCCTCTAGAGGAGGCTCAAGAATACTTCCAGGAAGACACTGATCTTCAATGGAGTACAGATATCAGCGTATCAACGCTTTACGATTTGATTAGTTTTAGCAACCATATGGTTATCGAGGGAGGTATACAATAATGTCCAATAAAACAGGTGCTATAATATCTGCAGCTATTACATTGGTTCTTTTTGTTGGTATTCCATATATGCTTCCTGATTACATTCCATCTGATTTGGCTGCACAAATTGAGCAGAGTGGCTTCAACTTGGCTGATTTCACAAACCAAATTATGATGATTGGTGTGGTAACTGCTGCCTTCACTCTAATAGGAGGCTTTGTTAATCCTACTAGTGTTATTGCTCTGCTTGTGAAGATCGCTCAAGCAGGCTTCTCTCTGGTGTTAATCATTGTTTTCCTTGGAGCGGGTAATATCGCGAATCTCGGCTACACCACGTTTGATATAGCTATGGAGGGGGTTCAGAACTCAATCTCCATGGACCTCAGGGTCTTCGTGTATATCTCGATAGCTACTATCCTAATGAAAGTGGTCCAAGTCTATCTTGAGTGGAACGAGCAGAGGATTGAGGCAGCCCCACCGGGCAGAATAGCGCCCTAACTTTATTCTTTTATATGATAAACCACTGGCTCTAGCTATGACTATAAGGGTCGCTGTGAGCGGCATTCCAAGGGGCTACCAGTTCCCGAGACCTGATCTAAACTGGTTACAGGAGAAGCATATCAGACAGATAAAATCAATTAGCCCAGAAATCGAGTTAATCGAGATCCCCCCCCCAAACCAAGTACCAGAAGACGCTGACTTTGAGGTGGTCTTTGCAGAGGGGGGAAACAGGACCCACTACCATGGGGAGTTGGACTGGGAGGATTACCAGAAATTCTTCACCCTTGAGCTAAGATGGGTTCAGCTCTGTAGCACAGGTTTCAGCGACAATATTACCCCACAGGTTCTAGATGGATCGGTTACACTTACAAATGCACCGGGTATTCATACAGTTCCTATTGCTGAGAGTGTCATCACGGCTATGCTGGATCACGCTAAACGGTTGAAGCAGCGCAGGATAGATCAGACTGAACATCAGTGGAACCAGTTAAAATGTGATGAATTATACCATAGGACCGTCCTAATAATTGGTCTCGGAAACATAGGAAAACGTACTGCAAAGTTGTGCAAGGCTTTCGATATGAGAGTATTAGGTACTAAGAGAAGGGTTGAGCCCGTGGAGAACGTGGACCATGTGTTTCCAGTATCAGAGTTAAGGGAACACCTCCCAGAGGCAGATTACGTGGTGGTAGCCGCGCCGCTAACCCCTGAGACCAGATACATGCTGGGAGAATCTGAGTTCAGAGCCATGAAGAAAAGCGCCTATTATATCAATTTAGGCAGAGGTGCAGTCGCAGATGAAACAGCGTTAATCAAGGCGTTACAGGAGAACTGGATAGCGGGAGCCTATCTGGATGCATTAGAGGTTGAGCCCATGCCTAAGGATCATCCTTTCTGGGATATGGAGAATGTCTTATTGATTCCTCATGATAGCCATAGCAGTCCATATATTGGGGATAGGATCGTGGATATCTTCTGCATGAACCTTGAGCGATATGTAAATGGAGCGACATTGAATCATATCTGTGACCCCAATAAGGGATACTAATATCAATCCCCCTTGAGAATAATACCAATTCAAGAGGCGGCATGCTTGACAGTATTCACGATAATCCATGGCGACGATGTAGATGGACTCACTTGCGGAGCCTTCATCAAACGGGTGAAGGGGGGAGAGTTCTATCTAGCTAATTATGATAATCTTGATAATGCTCTTGGGAAGGTCATGCCTCCTGTAGACACCCTGTATATCTGTGATTTGAACATCAGAGACAGCCTTGAGCAGGAAATACAAAGAATCAGGAAATTTTCCTCAATAAACATCATCGATCACCATCAAATGAGCCCTGAATTATTAGAGAGTCTAAAAAAAATTGGAGTAAAAATACGGCTGGAAACCAGTGACTGCGCGGCAATGCTAGTTTATGACACATTTAGGAGTAAACTCGGCTTGGAGGGCCAGAGATTAGCCGCATATGCCGCTATAAGCGATATGTTTGAGGATGGTCCTTTAGCGGATCCTATTCTAAGCAAGATGGACCGCAAGTTTGCCCAGCATGAAGCCCAGTTGTTGACCCATGCCTTGAGCAGCGACCAGTCTATTGATTTCAAGCGGAGGGTGATGGATGAGTTGAGCAAATACAGTTATCCTCACCGCATAGAAGGGGTGGTAGAGAAAGCTATCCTGTGCCTTGAGGAAATGACAAGGATCAAGGAGAGTATCCCAGATAACTCAGAGGTTTTTGGTAGAGTCGCCTTGATGGAGGCAACCGGGGATAACAGCACTGGTGGTATCTCCAACCTGTTGATAGATACCCTTGGCGTCGATGTAGGGATAAGCTACAAGGCAAACGAGGAATATTACAATATCAGTCTACGCGGCGAAAAAGAGCTTGAGGAACACCTTGGAGACATCTCCAAGGAGCTTGGAGTAAAATACGATTCGCTCTATTATTCACTCAATCCTTATGACAA
>CAZZFH010000153.1:0-6015 GCA_964653295.1 uncultured Candidatus Bathyarchaeia archaeon
GATGTTGAGAGGGTAGAACGCAAATAAGTTCCCTTTTTTAAACTTCAGACAAGTAGAAATATGCTTGTTACATGAAAACAATGGAGAATAACATTTAACTAATTTTACCATCTAGAATTTCTTTGAAAACATCGGCTCTTTCATCCTCAAGTAGATCAATAAAACAGGATAGCATGTCCTCATATTTTCTATTGTTTCCATCTTGAAGCGCGTTTATGTATTTCTCCCTAGAAGCAGCCTTGATTACCAGTCTGGGGAACCCTGTTTTTCCTAGCATAAAGTTAAGGATCTCTCTCCCAACTCTACCATTGCCATCAGTAAATGGGTGAATCATCTCGAATCGATAATGAAATAATACTGCTTCCTCAAATGGGTGCCCACCAGATTGAATACTGGCGTAGTATTCATTGATAATTGACTCAAGTTCACCCTCAATTAAGATAGAGGGGGTCACAGAGATGTCAACGCCTCTAATTCCTATGGTATCTATTCTTCTAAACTGACCTGCAGACTCCGTGTCGATGTTATTCAATATTAGCTCGTGTAGTTTACGAATGAGGCTGAGCGTTACTTTACCTGTATAATCATTTAGATGTTTATTTACGGCTAGGTAGTTTTGGACCTCGTTTATCTCTTGGAGTGACTTGGAGGAGGGAATTATTTCCTTGTTTAATAGGTCATCTACCTGTTGCAGTGAAAATGTGTTGCCTTCTATCGCTGTGGTTCCATGGATGTACTCGATTCGGCTTGTTTCAGTTAAGTACTCTATCTCGCTTTTTGTCAGGAAATAACTGAAGAAATGGTCCCAGTGTTTTGTTTTTTCAAGTCTTTGAGTCTCTGTAGCTGTGAGGTATTTTGGCTCGTATAATCCCAGACATAGTTCGATTCGTTTATCTAGTGCTTTTTTTTCGAGTGCGAGGTTTGGTGTTGATACTAGTAGTTGTTCGTCTCTTGGAGTTGGTTTGGTGTTGCTGAGTTTGATCCTTATTTTTAGTACCTTATTATCTACTCTGATGCTTTTTGCTAGGTAGTATATCTCTGATTTTTTGAGACGCTGGGATACAATATGATATAGGCTCAACAAGAAAATCCATGACTACAAAAATATAAATGTTTATTAAATGTAGTCATGTAAATAATATACTTGAGGACCCTAAAGAAGATGAAAAATGAATTGGCTGGATTTTGTTGAGTGGCACCCAGGTCATGGTGCATTAAAGTTTCTTGAATTACTTCTCAGAATAGGGTTAACTTTGGGGTATTTATTAGGTACAAGAAATCAAGTAACCAAGAAAAATAATTCAGTCTGATTATACTTTGTTATACTGCGGGAAATTCAATATCCCTGTTACATGAAGCTTGGCATTACCTCTTCTGAGAACCTCCTGATATCAGCAACCATAGTACTACCCGGAAACGCGACATTACAGTATGCACAGCCTTTCTCCTCAGCATCCTCAATGATCTTCACATAAGAATCCGCATTATAGGGCGCCCCAGCACCCATAATCCCACCCATAAACTCAATCTCATCTGCTCTACCAGCCTCCTCAGCCGCAGTCAACACGATCTCCTTCATCTCATGGAACCTGTGAGCCTGCCAAGGAGGAACAAAGCAAATGTCAGCCTCTTTACCGGTCAGCCTCAGCATCCGATCCCCTGAGCTACCCATCAAAATCTTTGGGTGTGGCTTCTGGACTGGTTTGGGCTCCAACACCGCCTCCCTGATCTGATAATACTCAGACATATGATTCAGAGTCCTCTGTCCATAGACGCTTGATGATGCTCAACGCCTCCACAGTCTTTTCCACACGGCTCTTGGTCCCTAGCCACTCGCTATACCCCTCAAACTCCACCTTGCTCCACCCAGCACCAGCACCAAGCACAACCCTACCCCCAGATAAAACATCAAGCGTAGAGAGCCGTTTCGCCAGCATACTCGGGTGCCTAAACGGCAAGGGAGTAACCAAGGTTCCCAAGTGGATATTCTCTGTCTTGCCAGCAAGATAAGTGAGGGTCGTCCATGTCTCCAATGTGTAATAGGGTCTCTGCATACTGTGCCCTATCTCCTGCCCCCACATGTAGTGGTCAGGCATCAAACAGCCATCAAACCCCTGCTTATCTGCTTCAATAACCCCACCGAGTATGGGGTCCATGTTATCATACAGGTTTCCTAATCCAGTCAAGAAGAACTTCAAAACAATCAAACAAAAATAGGTAAGGGTTTGTTTAAAACCTTCAGTCCCTGTAAAGAACCAGCTCAACCTCAACTAAAAGCTCAGGGCGAACCAAATCACAGACCACAGTGCTGCGAACAGGCTTATTCCCGGGGAAATACTCCCCATAGACCTTGTTCATCGCCCTAAAATCCTCCATATGCTTGAGGAAAACCGTTGATTTCACCGCGTCATCAAAGTCGACACCAGCAACATCCAGTGTTCGCCTTATCCGCTCCATAGTTTGCCGTGTCTGACCCTCGATATCCGTGAGTTTGTTACCTTCATCGTCACTCGTGGCAGCGTGACCCGAGATAAACACGAATCCACCGGCTTTTACTATATTTGAGAAGGGGAGTGTCTGGTTTTTTGATAATGTTATGTATTCTTTTGGCATACCAAGGTTGTATCCCGGGCTCTTTTATCTGGTTTGGTTCGATGAATCTATATCCTTTGAGGTATTACTACTGTGAGTGGGGGAGTATGTGGTATAACGATATACTGCTGATTTTGATGGGTGTCGTAGCCATCCTAATGATATTGATGGCTGTTATGGTGGGGTCACGTGCAAAAAAACCAACAAAAATAGTAGAAGAGGAGCCCAAACCAGAGAAAATAAGGGTCGAGAAAGGATTCGAACATAAAAATCGAGAAGAATCAGTGGAATCTGAGCCAGAACCCGAGCCAGACTACTCGGATTACATGAAGCCAGAAACACCAGAATATGAGGAACCACCCATGGAGGAAACCGTCGAGATTGAACCAGTTACTGTTATTGAAGACGAGCCCATACAGGAAGAACCCGAACCAATCCCAGAGGAACCTATATTCGAGGAACCTGTATTTGAGGAACCCGAACCCCTCCACGATGAATCAATAGAGATAACCCCAATAGAGCCAATAATACTAGAAACAGAATACGAACCCGAGCCAGAACCCCCCGACATATATGGTTCACCCAGCCTAGAAGAGCCCGACGACGACGTAATAATCACACCAAACCAGACCTTCTATGATCCAGTAATAGAGGAACCCAGCGCTGAACCAGAGCCTGAGCCAATTGAGGAAGAAACCCCAGAAAAAGTTGAACCAGAGATACAGGATATCCAAGAGATAGAGCTACCAGAAATAGAGACAGAGTCACAGGATCAAGTACCAGAAGAAATCGAGCCCGACACAGAAGAAGAGCCGGAGGAATTAATACTGCCAGAAGAAACACTGGAAAAACGATCCCGAAACAGGATCAGGAAACCAATCAGAGACGAGTCAGACCCCGAGATAAACATGGATCTTGGCGTTGAGACATGTCCCCACTGCGGCTCAAAGGTGCCAAACACCATTTATTGTATAAACTGCGGTAAAGCACTGGACCCTGAAAACACGATCCTGAATGAAGAGGAAGAAGAAAACTAGAGTTTCTCCAGCGTATAGACTGGCTCTAACCCAGCTTGCTTCCACAATACCCCAACAGGGCATGTGAGAGAAGTCAAATCCAACACCTTTTCAAGAGCTTTCTGATCCGCGTTACTCTTCACCTTTGTAATGAACTCGACGGACCTTATGGTTTTGGCTCCATCAGGCTTATCCGCCACAACCTCAACCTCCAAGCTATCAAACTTGACACGCCTCTTCTCAGCAATAATCTTGAAAATAGTTACTATACAACCCGCAAAGCTCATGACTGATAACTCTAAGGCAGTGGGTCCAATGTTCTCATCGCTTGGCAAATCACAGATAGTCTCATGTCCCCTTCCATCATCGAGAAGCACTTGGCTATTTCCCATCCATACTGCTTTTGATCTCATCATTCCCATATTATTTCAGATGAATCGGCTTATGGTGAATTTTATACTTTGCTGAACCGATGTATATTTAATAAATATTGTAAAAATTGGGGTTAGGGCTTGCTAAGGCGCACCGCACAAACCTTCAACTCTGGTATCTTGCTATCAGGGTCCAACGCAGGATTAGTCAATACATTCGCAGCAGTCTCAGCGAAGTGGAAGGGTATGAAAACAGTGCCCAAGTCACTCCGATCAGTGATATACGCCTTACCCTTGATAGTCCCCCTTCGGCTAGAAACCTCCACAATATCCCCATCTGATAGGCTCAACGATGATGCGTCAACTGGATTGATCTCAATGGGACACTCAGGCACCAACTCATCCAATACCTTACTCCTACGAGTCATGGTACCAGTATGGAAATGCTCCAGCATCCTACCCGTCGTAAGGAGATACGGATACTCCTGATCAGGCAACTCATCCGCAGGCTTATACTCAACCCCATGGAACCTGCCCAAACCTCTGCTGAACCTGTGCCGGTGCAGGAACTGGGTACCCGGGTGATCAAAGACCGGGCATGGCCACTGTAGCCCATCACCATCCAATCGCTCATAGCTTATCCCACCATAGATGGGGGTCAATCTCGCTATCTCCCTCATAATCTCAGCAGCAGAGCCATAGAACATAGTATACCCCATACGAGTAGACACATCACATACAATCTGCCAGTCAGGCCTACTGAGCCCCGGCGGCTCAACCGCCTTCCTAACCCGTTGAATCCTCCTAGCAGTATTCGTAAATGTGCCATTCTTCTCAGCGAAACTACACGCAGGCAAAACAACATCAGCATACTGGGCGGTCTCTGTGAGGAATACATCCTGAACCACGAGGAAGCTGAGCTTCTCAAGGCTCTCACGAACATGATTAATATCAGGCTCACTGATCATGGGGTTCTCACCCATGATATACATGGCTTGAACATCGCCTGTGCGGACCGCGTTGAATGCCTCAACCATGGTCAAACCGTTTCTCTCATCGAGCTTGGTATCCCAAGCAGCCTCAAACTTGAGCCTTACAGAGGGATCCTCAACACTCTGATACCCGCTATATACGTTTGGTAGTGCCCCTAGGTCACATGCACCCTGTACATTGTTTTGTCCTCGTAGTGGGTTGACTCCTGCACCGTATTTTCCCACATTACCAGTGAGCATGGATAGGTTAGCAGTACTCAGGACATTGTCTGTGCCTGTGGTGTGCTGGGTTATTCCCATGCTGAATATTAATGAGGCTCTGTCTGCCTTGGCATAAAGCAACGCAGCCTCTCTGAGTTTCTCAGCGGGTATCCCTGTTATGCGTTCGACCCGTTCTGGCGTATACTTGGATACTGTGTTTCTGAGTTCCTCAAAGTTCTCGGTACGCTCATCGATGAATGCCTTATCATGGAGATCCTCCTCGATGATGATGTTCATTAAACCGTTGAGCAGCGCCACATCTGTACCGCCTCGCTGACGCAGCCAGACATTGGCATCCCGTACCAACCCAATCTTCCTTGGATCAGCGACAATGAGCTTGGCGCCCTTATCGATTACTGCTTGCCGGATGTATTTGGCTATCACAGAGTGATTCTCTGTGGTATTGCTACCAATTACCAAGAAGCAGTCTGTATCCAGCATCTCCTGAATGCTATTGGTCATCGCTCCGGAGCCAAAAGCCTTTACCAGACCAGCTACTGTTGGAGCGTGACAGAGCCTCGCACAGTGATCCACACTGTTTGTGCCCAAGGCTGCCCTTACGAATTTCTGGAAGACATAGTTTTCCTCGTTTGTGCATTTGGCTGAGGCTAGTCCCACTATGGTTCTGCTGCCAAAGTGTTCTTTCACCTCAGCGAGTTTGCCAGCCACAAGATCCAGAGCCTCATCCCAAGTAGCCTCCCTGAACTCACCGAAATCATCCCGCACCAATGGAGCAGTGAGCCTCTCCGGGCTATTGACCCAATCATACCCGAACCTTCCCTT
>CAZZFH010000154.1:0-5940 GCA_964653295.1 uncultured Candidatus Bathyarchaeia archaeon
CCACTCAAGCTTAACATATTCATTGGGCTGATGCGCCCCTCCCCTCTGGGGTCCTATGTGGATACAGGGGATTCCCTGTTCACCTTGGAATATGTTGGCATTTGTTATACCATAAGCATACTCGTAGAGGGGGGCTCGCCCCATAACCAATCTGTACACCCGGTCCAGTGACTGCATCAATGGCTCATCCTTCTCACAGATATACGGCTCATATTTGGGAGGCTTGACCCCAACATCTACTGTTGACTTCAATTCTAGGCTTTTCACCAGTCGCTCCATATCATCCAAGGCATACTGGATAGACTCACCGGGCACCAATAGCCTGTTCACCTCAAACCGGGCGCTCTCAGGAACCACCACGCTATACTTTTCATAGCCACCCTCGGTCTTCAACGTACAAAGGGTACCCTTACCGAAATCAGGGTGCTCCTTCTGCTCCAGCCTATCCAGATTAGAAATGATCTTTGCAGCATCCTCAACCGCATTAATACCCAGATGTGGTCTGAATCCATGAGCAGCCTTCCCATGCACATTGACATTATAGAGGAGCTTACCAGTCAAACCCAAAGGTATAGGCTTGGTCTCATCCCCACAGTAGCTATAGGTGAGAACAACGCCGTCGAGGCTCCTCCACTTGGGGTCCTCCATCATAGCCCAAGCACCGATATCAGTGGCTTCCTGATCCACGACACCGCTGAAGCTAAGCTCACCCTTGAGCTCAACCCCAGAATCAGCGATAGCCTTTATCATGTTAAGGCTGCACGCGATACCTGTCTTCATATCACAAGCCCCCCTACCATAGAGCTTACCATCCTTGTTCACAGCCTTGAATGGATCGGTATCCCAGTCATCACCAGCAGGCACAGTATCAGTATGAGCATTATAATTGAGACGTTTACCGGGCTTACCCCAATCCATCACACCATAAACATTTGGGCGCCCATCAGCCACATACTGGAGTTCTGTTTTCATCCCGTAGCTCTCCAACTTCTCCTTGATGTAGAGAGCTAGTGCCTTCTCGTCCCCCACAACAGAGGGAATGGCTATCATTTCCTCACTCAGCTTAACAGTATAAGCGTCATCGAGACGCCCCAGAATATCCTCAATCATATCCTAGAGATAACTCTCAGGATATATATTACCAGTGAATACTAGGAGAGGAAACGAGCAGCCAACTCGGTGAACACCTTGGTCACTGATGGAAGTGAATCCAATACAGCATACTCGTTCTTCTGATGGGTACCACCAGCCATTGGTCCAAGATGAATACACGGGATACCCCCCTCACCAGTAAAGGTATTGGCATCAGTGATACTACTACTATACTCATAGTGAGGCGCCTTCCCCAATACATCCCTGTAGCTTTGATCGAATAGCTCGACAAAGGGATCATCCCTCTCAATGATATACGATGAGTATAGCGGTGGCTTGGTCCAGACCTCAACACGTGCATTCAGATTCAATGACTCTACAAGCTCTTCCATATCCCGGATAACACTCTCAACGGTCTCACCGGGCACAGTCAGCCTGTTCACCTCAAACCTGCACTCAGCGGGAACAACCACACTATAAACAGTGTAACCACCTTCGATCTTCAATGTACTATAATTGCCCTTGAAGCCATCCCGTTCAGCGATATTCAGCTTATCCAGATTAGCCAGAATGATACCAGCCTGCTCCACGGCGTTGATACCCTTCTCTGGGTGGAAACCATGGGCAGCCTTACCATACACATAGATATCATAGAGCACCTTACCAGTGATACCCAGAGAAGTCGGATCACTCTCATCAGCCATACCGGGCTCAGCCAATACAATGGCATCCACCTTACCCCAATCGGTCTTGAGCATAGCCTTGGCGCCCTCACCATAAGCCTCCTCATCAATCACACCATTGAAATGAAGCTCACCGCTGAAATCATGGCTGCTGTCTGTGAAAGCCTTGAGCATACCCAAGGCGCAGGCTAAACCGCCCTTCATATCATTGCTCCCGAGACCATAGATCTTGCCATCCTTCTTCACTGGCTTGAATGGGTCTGTATCCCAACCCGGGACCACTGGGACGGTATCCATGTGTCCACCGAAGCTGATTCTTTTCCCCGGCTTGCTTCCAACTAGCTTTCCATATATGTTGGGTCTACCGGGTTCAACCTCATGTAGCTCTGTCTTCAATCCTAGTGAGTCAAGCTCATTCTGCAAATAATGGGCTAGCTCTTTCTCATCCTTCACCACGCTGGGGATGGCGATCATCTCCTCCAGCTTCTTGACCGTATAATCATGGTCTATCTTGTTGAGCAAATCAACATGCATAGTCAAAGATGCTCTATGGATAGGTATAATGGTTACGAGACAGTCTTCAACTGGGCATTATACATATCAACGATCTCAGAGACCTGCGTAGCCTCATCAGCCGATTTATCATCACGCCAACGAGTAAACCTTGGAAACCGTATGGCAAGCCCAGAGCCTTCGCGAAGCTTATTATATGCTGCCTTATGGTTTGGGCTTAGCGTGATCTCGTCACCCAGCACCTCCATGACAACCGCGGGGTCAAACCAGATATCTGGCACCATCAAGCTATCAACGTTAACAGGCTTGTGACTCACCTTGTACTCGTCGAGCCTATCAGGCATCTCGGCGAGGTTCTCATCGGTAAAACCGCTACCCACCTTGCAGACACTCCGATACATGTCCTGCTCAGGATCATACGCAGCAACAAGCAAGGCACCATAATTACCTGCGCGCCTACCCCTACCATAGAGGGCTCCGATAACCACCAAGTCTACATGGTCCTGCATCTTGCTCTGGTAGCTTCGTTTGAGCTTGACCCAGAGCCATGAACGGGCACCAGCCCGATAGATAGAGTCGTCTGCGGTGGATTTTACCACGAGTCCCTCGGTTCCCTCGCTGATGGCGAGCTGGAAGAATTTATCCATCTCTTTGGGGTCATTGGTCTCAAGTCGTTCAACGAGCTTGAACTCATCGGTCTGAGATGTAATGGCTTCAAGGCGGTTTATGCGTATCGGATATGGTGTGAGTGTTAGATCCTCGCCATCATAGAGGCAGTCAAAGAGGTATACCCGTACCGGGATCTTCTTCATCATCTCCTCGATCTTGTACTTCCTGCGTCTCTGCATCAATGTCTGGAACGGCAGATCATCACCAGTATCAGGATCATAAGCAACAGCTTCTCCCTCAATAATCGCCTCATCGGCATTAACCTGTTTCAACGTTATCTCCACGGCATCAGGATACATGTATGTGATATTCTCAAGACGCCTGCTGAAAATCTGGACCCTATCACCCTTCTTGTGTATCTGGAATCGTTCACCATCCAGCTTAAACTCGGCGGAACAATGCCCCCCAAGCTTCTCAATAACCTCCTCAGCAGTAGAGAGCCTCTGAGCCGCCATCACCCTGATAGGATACCCTATGCGGACCCTGAAGTTCTCAACAGCGCTCAAGCCCTCATCCATTAATGTAACAGCGACTGTACCTAGGTCGCTGCTAAGATTATATGCGCGCTCTAGTATTGGTCGATCATTCTTAGAGCCTGCATGAGCTTGTGCAAGGGAGTCCAGTATAGTCATATCACCGATGCCTAACCTCAGCTTGCCCTCCACCATCCTACTGAGATATCTTGCCCCCAGAGGAGAAGCGTTGGCCAATAAACTGCCCAAACCATCCATCTTCTGCTTAGAGCTACCGGTACCCTCCTTTCTTGCGATATCATCCAACCCGTTATAGACATCAGCAACAGTGAGGCTCTTGGTGAAGAAGCCACTCTGCTTCTTCTTGGACATAGCCTCCTCGGCTGCCAACCCTATATCCCCCAGCTCCTGCACCAACTGCTCAACCGCCGCCTTCTTCAACCCAGTGACACGGATAAGGGTCTCAACGACCATCTTCTCAGCCATACCAAGCTCAGGCTCACCCTTCCAGTCTGGATGAATCTTGCCCTGAGTGAGATAGATGATCTTGTCTATCTCGTCTGAGGTTGCTTCCGTGAATAGGTCTGAGAGTATGTCTGTCATCTCTAGGCGCTTGGTGGTGGACTCTAGTTTCCGGTATGTATCAACAAGGGTATCGAAGAGCATGATACAGAAAATACGTGGTCAATTGATATAGCTTACTAGACCATGTAGCTCTGGGCTTCCCGCTCCTTCATACAATTATACTCATCCAGCGCATCTATCAGGCAATAATCACCCATACGCTCAGTAAACAAACTAAACACGTAATCTGATCCACGGGATGCTTCAATGCATGTGAGCAGGTTTGGAGGGAAATAGTCGTTGCTGAGTCTCGACCAGATCTGGTCTATCTTGGGGTAGTGCATGTGCCTGAGCACGACATAGCCCCTGTAATGGGTCACCATATCCACGTACTGGATAGCCCAGAGGGACGCCAGATCATCATAGTCCTTGATGACACAGTTTCCACCCTCATTGATGATTATCTGGAGGCTCCGCTCCAGCTTGTCCACGTGCTGTTCCATTATATGATTACATGTCGCCAGCAGCAACTGATCCCCACCAGCATGATCATCCGCATGTATTATCTCATGAACCGCGCTGTAAACAGTCAACGTGTCTGCAAAGTCTGGCATATCCAATGGGTGGTCGCTGGAGGGTAGACGTTTATCAAGATAGATATCTGCTGGGGGCTGGAAGCTACCGAAATCCATGCTATAGTTCTTGCCCCTTGGGTTGTTGATGTAAACGGCTTTGAAGTTGCCTTGTTTGAGTCGTCTGGTTGTGGTGGGTAGGTTGGGCATAATTGGTAGGTTGAGTTGTCTCTGGGTCCGGCTTATCAGGTTTAGTGAGTTCTTGACGAGTTCGCGAACATCACCGTCTGTAAGCTCCTTCCTCAGCGTCAACTCATATCTAACTGTCTTCGCTTACATCGAATAAAAAGCCCTTGGTTCTATGATCAATAAATACAGTTACTTTAACATGGCTTAGCTAATTCAATCCATTACTGGGTTGAATAATAGGCTGTAGTTGTGTCTTGTATATTTTTGGTGCTTCAGCATAAAACCCACACAGTCTATATAGTATACATATCTTTCTATAAATAACGTAGAAAAACTATATATCAGATACCGAGAATTAAAGCATGAGGAAGAAAAAAATATCGACCCAAACCAGAAAAGGAGGACTCCAACAAAAATGATATGTGAAAAAACACAGCTACTCCAAGGATTATCATTCTTCCTACTTATCATCTCAGCCATAATATCCTTGAGACTAAACGATTACTCAAGCTGGGCAATCAATATGTGTCTAGCCTTTATGGTCCTCTCGGCGGGAAACATATCCTAGAAAAGCGATACTACTTAATTACACAGGGCACAGGCAGACTCAATGATTCACCTTTATTCTCATATACTTCTTAGTCATAGTTTAACTGATTCCTGAAGATGCAGCAAATAAGCCTAAGGGTAAACGAGCACTATGGAGACGAGATAATCAATCTCAACCTCCCAAAAAGATGGAAAATCCACACGGTAGAGATGGCGTGCAAGAACACGCCACAATTAAACGATGGTGAGATCAGGGCAGTCTTGGATAACGCTGTTGGAGCCTCAAATATCGAGGAGCAAGCAAGGGGAAAAAAGGGGAAAATAGTCATAACATGTGATGACCTCTCAAGACCCACCCCGGCAGACAGGGTCTTCCCATTCATAGTAGAGCAACTGCATAATGCAGGCATATCTGATAACCAGATATTCATACTGGGCTCATTCGGGTGCCACAACCCCATGAACCTAGACTCATTCGCCAGAAAACTAGGGAACCAAGTGGTCGCCAAATATGACTGCGTCAACCATAACCCATTCCAGAACTTTGAGAACCTAGGCAGGACCAGCAGAGGCACACCGGTTCACGTGAACAAGGAGTTCGCCTACGTCGGCTGGGTCGCACTGTCCGCAGCCGCG
>CAZZFH010000155.1:0-5926 GCA_964653295.1 uncultured Candidatus Bathyarchaeia archaeon
AGCTGGTAGATGTTGATGATGTTCTCGGGTTTTCCTATGATGTAATCGTAGGCGATGAGTAGTGAGACTAGTAGGGTTACGAGAAGGGGTATTATTGTGGTTATTTGTTGGCTGCTGATGGTTCTTATCTGGAAGAGCCTGAGAAGCTGGTTTAGTCCTGTTGCGATGGTCTTGTATAGGGATGAGTTGAAGAAGCTGCTGATGGCTAGGTAGCTGCTGAGGATTGTGATGGATGCCTCGTATATGCGGATAGTAGTCTGGTTTTGGCTCATCTTTGCTTCACCTGCTGTAGTAGTACCTCGGTTATGGTGTTTTCAGCGGGGTCCCAGTTGACAGAGGTGACGCCGAGGCGTCTTAGGTTGTTGAGTTGTGCGTTCTCGTAGTGTTGGAGTAGTTCGGCTGCTGTTTTGTCGCCTCTTTTTTTGATGCTGAGGCTGTATCCGCTGACATTGATGAGCATGATGTTTTTCATGTTCTGGCTTTTTCGGCTGTATTTTCTTAGTTCGGTCATTCCACGTATTATATTTGGGTGGTTTTCATCTGTGAGCCGTGTCACAATTATGAATAGTGGGTTTGTTCCTCGGATGTATCCTTTCATCAGGTTTGCTGCTTGGTGTATGCTGTTGTCTGAGGAGCCTACTTCGATGTCGAGCAGTAGTCTGTGTATTTTGTATTGCTGTACTTTACCTGTCTCTGGGAATAGGTATCGGGTTTGATCCCTTTTTGATAGTTCAGTTGTTTTTTTGAGGTTATTACTATTGAATAGTCCAAGCCCCACAGTGCACTGTCTCATGAGATAGAACTCGCTGAGTCCGAGGGTGGCTTGTACTGCGTACTCGAAGCTGTTCTTGAGGCTGGTTCCCAGTCCGAGGGCTTTGTTGGTGTCTAGGAATATGAATACGACTTGTCTTCCTTCTCGCTCGTACTCATTTACTATGGGTCTTGAGTCTGGGGACATGAGTCTTCGTGCTGATGCTTTCCAGTTTATGTTCTTGTAGGGGTCTCCTGCGCTGTATTCCCTGAGTTCTTTGAAGTTGGTGGTGGGTACACCAATTTTTACTCTGGATTCGGCGGGCATGGGTATTTTTGTGAATATTTTTTGTTGTCGGATGCGTTTTGCGGTTAGGCTTCTGGGTTTTACTATGAGTTCGGTGTGGTCTGGGAAGATGCCTTTTTGTGTTGGTTTTAGTTTCAGTGGGTGTCTTGTCTCCCAGTTTAGGTTGTTGAGCTGGTAGACTCCTCTTCTCGTGCACTTGATTTTGTATTTGAGTTCTAGGGTTTGTCCCGGTTTGTTTACCCAGTATGCTTGGATGTTGTTTCCTTCTATGAGGCTGAAATGGGCGGGTAGGTTTTGGCCGAGGGTGACGAGTCCCATGCCTTTCTCGACGATTACTTGGTGTGTTATTTCTTGTTCGTCGTCTACGTATGCGATTATGGATTCGGGTGGGGGTAGGTGCTGTAGGTTTGTTGGTGGCTGGATTTCTAGGGCTGCGTATAGGAATATGAGGCTGATTAGTCCTAGGCAGAGGAGTATGGTGTTCCCTGTGAACATGCCCATGAGTATGAATCCTAGGGCGCTTACTGTTAGTTTCAGGGGGTCACCGGTGAGCAAACCTGTTTACCTGCGCATTATCTCTTTTGGGGTCTCGATTTTTTCGAGGATATCTTCAATTATGCTTCTTGGTGTGATCTTGTCCTCGAGGGCGTATTCTAGCTTCATGATTAACCTGTGAGCTAAAGCATCTACAGCGTATTGTTTTACGTCGTCTGGGATGACATAATCTCTTCCATTTATTGCAGCGTTTGATTTGGATACCTTGAACAAGCTGAGTCCACCTCTTGGGCTAGCGCCCACCTCTACATATGGGCTCTCCCTTGTGGCTCTGACTATTCTTGAGATGTATAGATAGATCTGGTCATCTACATAGATCTCTTGCTCGATATAGTCCTGCATTTCTCGGAATAGATCCTCGGTGGTAACACTCATGATCTGGTCTGTGGGGTCGTCCTGTCCCCACTCTGATCTTCGTTTGAGTATACTGGCCTCCAATTCCTCGTTGGGGACGTAGCCTGTTGAGAGTTTGATTAGGAATCGGTCCAATTGTGCTTCGGGTAATGGATATGTTCCCTCAAGCTCAATGGGGTTCTGTGTCGCCAATACGAAGAAGGGACGATCCAGACGATGGGTCTCGCCCTCAATGGTTACCTGTCTCTCCTCCATACATTCGAGAAGAGCAGACTGGACCTTGGGGGGGCTCCTGTTTATCTCGTCCGCAAGAAGTATATGTGTGAATACTGGGCCTTTCTCTAGGCTGAATTCGCCTGTGTTCATTCGCCATACCTTGGTTCCTGTGATGTCTGAGGGCATGATGTCTGGGGTGAACTGGATACGGCTCCATTCACACCCTGTTGTCTTGGCGAAGACCTTGGCTAGGAGGGTTTTTCCGAGTCCCGGGTTGTCCTCAAATAAGATATGCCCGTTTGCTAGGCTTGCTGCGAGTACTTTTTGGAGTAGTTGGCGGTCTCCTACGAAGTAGGTTTGTATGGTGTCCATTATGTTGTCGGTTATTTCTTTGAGCTCGTTGAGTTGCATAGATACGCCTCTATGACTTGTTTTTAGGGTTATTGTGTTTTAACTGTATGGAGTGGTGATGCGGGTTATTGGTCTATTTTTGGTGTCCGCTGGTGGGGATTCGGTGCATTTTTTGTTGTTATTCACCGTGTTTTGAGTCACTTGTTCTCCGTTACTGATACACTTTTTTGCACTTATCAAGCAGTGATCTGGTTGGTTCTGGGGCTGGTTTTATTAAAAGAAGCTGTTCGCGGGTTTTTTCGGGGTACCCCACCCCTCCCCACTTTTTTCTTCAGGGGGTGGTATTTACTGCAGTATATTATATAGGGGTTTTTTCAACAGAATTATGGTCTAGTTCCTAATGTGTCTGATTGAAAAAATGGGGATTACATGATAAAATAGGGTTATTGTGTTTTTTACTATATGGAGTATTATACAGGTTAAGGCTTCATAATCGGGTTAGAAGCTTGCATCGTCTGGTTCCGATTCTCTCTCGAGGGATTTGCTGTCTGGGACATACTTGTATACGATGGGCATCCTGATGCATCCATCTATGACTGCCATGACTATGAATGGCGCTAGTGGGTTGACGCTATCCCATAGCCAACCGCCTAGAATCGAGGCTGGGACAGCTAGTAGATTAAACGCGGATACGCTGAGGGCTGTCATTCTTGATCTCTGGGTGTGGTTGACCAGTTCAGCTTCCTGTGCCTGCCAAGCGACCCCGGTGCTATCACTGAGCCCCATGAGGACCCACGCTATGATTAGGTAGATGTCCTGTTTTCCGAGGACGAGGAAGATTGTGGTAGCTATGTACATCACTATTCTTCCATAGATTATCACCCATTTTCGTCCAATAGAATCGGTTAGCCTGCCTGAGAGGGGCGAGGTCAATATGTTCACAAGGCTTCTCGCTGTGACCATAAGGGAGATTGTTATGGCTGAGGCGCCGTATACCGTTGCTGCAAATAGGATCCAGAAAGGTCCGGCTAAGCCTATGCTTATGCTGCCTAGGCTTTTCATTCCCACCCATGCTTTGACGCCTTTTCGCTTGAGGACTGTCTTGTAGTCTTTTATCATGGTGTTAATGCTGAGTTTTCTCTCGAATTGGGTTGGTATTCTTTCACTCAGTCTCCAGTAGACGCTTAGCCAAGCTACGACCAGCAGGACTAGTTGAAGTAGGTAGATTGGCCTGATGCCTTCGATGGTCAAGCCTCCGCCCCTGTTTACTATTTGTCCTCCGAGGAGGGCGGCGAAGAGTGTTGGGGTTAGTATGAATATGTTTGCGATGCCGTAGATGGAGCCCCTGTGCTCGTTTTTTACGCTGTTGGCGTACATTGCGGTCCATGGGGGCGCTATGACGCCGTCTGCGAAGCCGGCGAATATGAATGCGGGGATAAGCCATAGGAGGTTATCTGCCAGATAATAGGTTAGGGGTACTAGTATTCCTATGAATGCGCCTATGAGGAACATTGTTTTCCTGTTGAGTCTGTCTGATAGCCAGCCTGTTGCTATTGAGGATATGGCTGTGATGGCTAGGCTCAGGGATGTGAGTAAGCCGAGTTGGGTTCCTGTTGCGCCTAGTGCTACGATGTATATCGAGTTGTATGGGTTGAGGTTTACAGCGAAGTTGGCTATGCTTGATCTTAGGAATATTGTTTTCAGGTCCCTTGAGATGCCTTTGTAGAAGGTTGTTAGGTTGTTTGCGGTTTTTCTCAAGGTGGTGCCTTCATTATTTTGTTGTGGAGTTTGTTGCTTGTTATCTAGGTATTAAACATTGTTTTTCTTTGGTATGGTTTTTCTTTAAGATTCTTCTAGGTTAGGATATTGTGGCGTATTTGTATGAGGTCTGTGTTTTGTTTATTAGTCTTAGTTTTGGTGTGATTTTTCATTTTGCTTAAATAATGTAATTGATATTGGACTCCGTGTTTAAAATACGTCTTAAACGCAAAAAAGATGGTTTTTTCAACGTTTCTTTACATAATAGCGAATAGAAATGATTTTGTTCTACAGCATATTCCGCGAATGATGAGGGATACCTCAAAAATTGACCATGAGCGATAACAAGCCATTGAAAGAGAACTGGTCTCAACAAATGGTTTCGCGTCTTTTGAAAAAAATAAGGGGTAAACTTGGAAAAGGTGAAAAAAATGAATGAAAATGAAGCATTGGAATTAGGTAAAAAAATAGTTCAGAGACAGATTGATCTCGCGAAGCTAAAAGCAGCTAAGGGCAAAGTCTCTGAATTAGTAAACCTTGAAACTGAGATAGTCAACCTGAAACGTAGTTTCAATAAGGGTCTTGATGAGATCAGCAAAGAGGCTAAGGTTATTGTTGAGGGTATAGAGTAAACCATTTCTACCTCATTTTTATCGTTACTCTCCGTGTTTTGAGTCACTGGTTCTCGGTTACTGATACGCTTTTTTACACATATTGAGGGTTGATCTGGTTGGTTCTGGGGCTGGTTTTATTAAAAGAAGGTGTTTTCGGGTTTTTTCGGGGTCCCCCCCCCCCCCTCCCCTCTTTTCTTCAGGTGGTATTAGCTATATTTTAGAGCGTTTTTTTAATGGAGTTATTGTCTAGGTTCTAGTTTGATGTATCTGATTGAAAAAATCAGGATTACATAATAGAAAATGGTTATTGGGGTCGTTGTCGCAAGCATCGTAAAGATAGCGCTGATTATTAGTCCAATGAGTCCGAGAATATTTGATATTCTTTTTTTGGTGGAAAAATGGGCATAGAATATTCCGGTCCAAAATAGGTAATTTAGTGGTATCCACATGAGAAGCCAGTCTTTATAAAATGTGAAAATGCCTCGATGTATTTGGAATCCAAGCCATGGAAAGGGAGCACCAAAGGCTGTGTAATAGTACGGAGGATTGGAGTCAATCGTAATGCTTGGTGGAGTAGGGAAGGCAGATGCTAGTGTCCATAATAAGCCTAGAATTAGACTATGTAGATAGGGTCTTTGAGTTGGTTTTTTCATTGTATCATTTATTATTTTTTATTATAATAACGCAATTTATTCGGAGTTCTGGTTTGTTTCGTGACACCGTGCTGAGTGCATGAGGTGTTTCTCGGTTCGTGGTGTACGTTTTTGTATAATAAATCCCCTCAGCTCCGTGATGAATGAGTTAACAAAGTTTATTTTCCTATTTACTATCATATGAAATGAAATCTATTGCCCAAACTTGATTCATTTTTAGAAAAGGTGATTTATCCTTTATTGATTTTAATTTTTACTCCAAGTGCGATTGCTCTTGGTTCTTTTTTTAAAACAGGGAATGTCATGAATTGGTTAATACAGGTGCCTAGATGGGGATGGATTCTATTATTGGGGTTAAATGTGATTTG
>CAZZFH010000156.1:0-5861 GCA_964653295.1 uncultured Candidatus Bathyarchaeia archaeon
ATTTTTTTTCTTTTAAACATTCAAATTAATCTGATATCCAAGGTGTTAAAGCTTCCCCCAATTTTTGGACTGTTCTAAACCTTAGTATTATATCCCTATCGATCTGACATATTAAGGAGCTTAGAACATGGAGAAGAGCAAACGGTTCAACCTGATTATTTTGGCTGCATTGATCCTGACCTCTGGGCTTGTGTTATATCAGAGAAACCGGTTTATCGAGCTAGAGCAAAGATATATTGAATTATCAGATGACTATGAGTCACAGTCAATAGAACTCAGCAATAACCAGTTCCAGCTAAATGAGGCAGAAGAGATTCTACACCAGTACAATATTAGTTTAACATCACTGGAATCTGATCCCGTTGTTAAGGCAGCGAATATAATAATAGCACAGGTTGGGCTGGAGTACTTTAACCAGTACTTCCATGACCCCACAGTCCAGACACCAAAATGGAACCCAAACGTAACCCACGTAAATTACAAATACAATATACAAGTTGGAAACTACACAACCGAGCATAACGTAACCTTCTACTTTTACCCAAAATTCGACCAATATTACGGCGTACCCATTGAGGAAAACATGCAACCCTTCACCGTGACAGCTGAGGAAGCGAAACAACTGGCAGTTGACGCTGGGCTACCTGAAAGCCCTTACCCGTTGGAGGCGTACATCCAGTACACCGGACCCGGAGACGTCTTCCCTCTTACAGGTGATGAGGAGAAATACATCTGGAGAGTCGTATCATGGGATGATCCACCGTGGGCTAATCCAAGGAAAAGACATTCAGCCCACGTAGACCCAGTCTCAGGAGTGGTCTACCCGGTAAGAGAGGGTGGCAGAACATATCTCGAAGGGACGGTGGATACCCCTGAAAAGGCGCTACCAATGGGAGTCGAGGGATACGTCAAGCTTCATTACTCTGAGTTACCTGAAAAGATAACTCTGTCTGGTTCAGAGACATTGACATTCACGATTCAGGCGACTTTTATCACATATGTGGAGGATCGTTCTGAGGTCATGATTACTATCGATCCGTATAATTCTGACACTTACTGGATTCATGGTAGAACAGTTGAGACTCTGAGAGATTATCTGATCTATGAGCCTAGCGGAGTCTTCAACCTTGAGGTCGGTGAGATACTGAACATTACATGCACATTAACCGTACCCGCCTCAGAGATCGAATTAGCCTTCAACAGATACACTCTAAAAGGCATAGGAATAGGCGCCGAGAACACGTTAATCGTGCACGATCTCTCAACCTAACCCATCATCACAGCTATTATCTATTGAACCCGTTTTAGTTGTATTATGAGTGATATGTTTAAGGTCCATGGCTATACCGTGGACCAGTTAATGGAGATGAAGAAAGATGATCTTCGCGCAATATTCCATGAACGCACCCACCACACCATAGAGGTCTACATCTACAGGATACTCAACGGCACATACGAGATGCCAAAAGATTTCGGAGTGACAGCTCAGAAGCTCTTGGACATCTGGAAGTACAGAGGCTTCAGTCTAGATTCACCTGATATCCAGTGGTGCATCAAATACATAGAAGCAGCAAAACACCTCAAGGAAGGAAAACCAGCCAATCTAAAGACCACCAATTGGGAGAGCTTTTCAGAGTCAGACACCGAGACCATCGAGCGCTTAATCTATGGGAGAAAAAGCATCAGGCAGTTCAAACCCGAACCCGTGCCAGACCACATGATCCACAGGATACTCAAGGCAGGGCTCTACGCCCCACATGGCTGCAACGTAGGCTGCACAAGATTCCTAGTGCTACGTGACCCTGAGGAGCAGAAACTGGTAAGCAGCGATATTCCCATCGAGAACTGTGTGATGATAGTGGTACTCCAAGAACTCAGCATGTACCAGACCCTGAGATTCGATAAATATGTCCCACAGAACCTATACTTTGATGCAGCCGCCGCTGCAGATCATATCTGTTTGATGGCTCAAGCACTGGGGCTGGGAAGCTGCTGGCTCACTCACGGAGAAGAGACCCAGAAAAAACTCAGAGAACACTTCAACCTGAGCCCTACAATGACCAGCCGCAACCACATAATCATCGGATGGCCAGACGAGGAGACATTAAAGTCTGAGAGAATGAGCCTCGATGAGGCTATCCTCAACTAGACTATCTTGAGCTTCCCACTGGGAACATAACCCTACCCGCGTTCTCGTTGAATGCCTTCAGTATCTGCTGGGTCAAGGATGTCTTGATCTGGATGCTTTCCTCGAAGGGTACAGGGTACATTAGTTTGGCCGCTATCCAGCCTCCCTCTGCTGGCTCAAAAAGTACGTATGGGTCTATGCTGATAACCGTCTTATCCACGCCGATCTTGTGATAGGTCTCCTCATATTTCTCCAACATTTCCTTGGTACCAAGTTTTTCATAGAGTTCATCTATAATCCTGAGCATTGTCTCCTCGACGAAACCAAGCTCGCTCTCATATGCAATGGCAAAAGGCAGGTTATCCCAGTATATGGCTGGGTTCACCCAGTTCAATATATTGGTAACCAAGGCAGTCGAGTTCGGTACAGTCAATATTCTACCCGATTGGTGTCCATACTCATCCCGTTCCGCGATCTGGGTCGTAAGATAACCAATTGACAATACAATCCCCCTAGAATCCCCTATCTTCACGAGATCCCCAACCTTGTATATCTTCGAGGTCATGATATCCACCCAGCCCATGAAGTTTGCCAACGGGTACTGAAGCGAAAATGTGAGAGCAAACCCTATGATCCCCAGTGAGACCGCAAATGGCATAATCAACTCAATATAGCTGCTGAGAATCGCCAAACCCCCTAGGCTCATTATAGAGAAATGGATTATATTCGCCGTTACCATGCTTCTCTCCCGAGGTACGCCAGCCTTCATGAAGAGCTCCTCAAGCACAATCCTGAGTGTTCGGGCGATTATCACCACGAACAGGAAAGATGCAAGATATAGTATCGCCTTCTTCACCTCATCAGAATAAATTGGTAACTCGATCGGTAACAGCAGCGAGTAGACCCCAGCGATGAGTATCGTAATGAAACACAGGGGCTTCACGGATTCGATGATCCTGTTATCCATCGATGTCTTTGTGAGGGAGGCAATCTTGAGGATGATCTTATTGCTGATGAATAGGATCGCCCCACCTGCAATTAATACTACAAGTAAGTTTATTATCGACTCGAAAAAGGACTCCATATTGAATACTACTGGATAAAACTAATAAATTTACAGATAGCCAACAAACAAGGTCTGGACCGAGAATTATTTACATTGATAATAACATGGGGGTACTGTGAAGCCCCTGCTCCTCTTTGACATGGATGGAACACTGATAATACAGGAAAAAAAGCCAGAATATCAAGGCACCACCACTCACTATGGACCCTACCTTTCCATAAAACACCAGATGAAGGAGATCGTGGTAAAACACGGCGTACCAGAGCCCCTCGTCGCCCCGTTAAACAGGATGGCTCATATCTGGAACACCACGAGACACTACCTCGAGGAAAACCACTACAGTGAAGCAGAGATCAACGCTGTGATGACTGAGATCAATGTGCCCTTCATGGTGGAGGAGCGAGCAGACCACGAGATAAGCGTCCTGTTGCCCGGTACGGTCTCTGGGTTGGAGGCTTTGAGTAAGCTGGGCTACGAGATGGGGCTCGTAACCACCGCTTCTAGGGAGTCTTATGACAGGATTAGCCGTGACCCGATTTATGGCTGCTTTGGAGCCTACTTCAAACACAGTATTACCCGTGATGATTGCAGATACATCAAACCCGACCCCGAGCCAATCCACAGAATACTCAGAAACCATGATCAAGATGATTTCATCTTCATAGGTGACTCAGACCATGACGCTCAGGCATGCCAAGCCGCTGGTGGCAGTTTTGTCTTGATAAACACCCGAGACTATGATTCTGAGACCATAGACTCTCTGAATCCCTTTTTGGTAATCGATAGACTCGATGAGTTACCCGGTAAACTCCTAGAATAGATGGGTTACAACGATCCTTAACCCAATCAATATAAGCACTAGCCCACCAGCGATCTGTGCCTTCTTACCGAAACGCTGACCCGTCTTATTCCCGATATTCAAGCCAACAAAAGTAAAGATCAAGGTTCCTGCTCCCATATAGAGGCTGGGTATCCATATGCTGAGCTCTTGGAGGCTGAAGCTGAGACCCACAGCCAATGCATCGATACTGACTGCTATCGTGAACATAATCAAGCTGGCAAACCCAAGAAGATCACTCGCATTAACCTCCTCAGACTCCTTATCCAACCCCTCTCTGAGCATCTTACCACCCACAAAGGCTAGTAGAAGAAATGCGAGCCAGTGATCCCATCTCTGGATGAGGCTGAGTACTGTTGACCCTAGAAACCACCCTATGATGGGCATAATGATGTGGGCTACCCCAAAGGTTGAGCTAACCTTCAATGAATCAGTTAGCTTGACCTTGCCCAATCCAAAACCAGCTACGAGGGCGACGCTGAATGCATCCATCGCTAACCCTATAGAGAGGAGTATAAGCGAGTAGATATCGATAGCTTGGGACATTGTATTCCAATTTGCTCCCCGTGGTGCGGTTTAAGCTTTATTCAAAACATGAGAACCTAACCAATCCAGCAGCAATAAAGAAACGCGTTTAGAGATTCCGTCCGATCTCTTTCGCCTTCTCCAACAGGTCTTTCCTGTTTTCCACCGGGTTTTCCCCCGTGCCTGCTGCTACTAAGTTGATGGATTTCTTCATACCATACCAGTTCCAGATAGTATCCAACCACTCCAGAGTATTATCATAGGCATCCTCATCTTCTTGGCCATAGGTGATGATATTCACTGGCTGGGCGCTTGGCCACCTCTCAGCATTCTCCTCGCTGTAATACTTGTTGTAGTAGTAGGTCCTGTTGATGAAGTTGAATGTCCTCGTATCCACATGACCATACCAGATAGGTGCACCGATGACCATTGCTCCCATGGACTCCAAGTCGGGCTGCATCTTATCAAAATCATCCAACGGGAACAGGACCTTATCCTCAAAGTATCCAATGTGCCCAATTCCTATATCCCTGAGCCTCCAAGTAACAACAGTGTGCCCTGCCTCAAGGGCGCCGTCCAGCACCGCCCGTACAAGCTTGAACGTGTTCCCATCATGCTTGGGACCACCAATAATGCCGACTACCTTCATCTCTATTCCTCTGATTGGGTAAAGAAACCGATCATCAGAGAAAAAGGATTAGATACATCTCCCATAGTTTTAACAATCAAATCTGCTTATCAATTAACCATGTCGAAACAAGAAGCTTGGAAATGGATCGATGAACACAGGGAAGAGTTCATCGAGGTAAGCAACAAGGTATGGGAATACGCGGAGCTAGGCTTGGTTGAGCACAAATCAGCCAAACTCCACGTAGAGACCCTAAGAAAACATGGGTTCAAGGTTGAACACGGCGTAGCAGGTATGCCCACAGCGTTCGTGGCTACTTGGGGCTCGGGTAAACCAGTAATCGGCTTCATGGGTGAATACGACTCACTCCCAGGCATCAGCAACAAGGCTGTGCCCCACAAGGAGTGGCTTGTTGAGAATGGCTGCGGTCACGGCTGTGGACACAATTTTTTGGACCGGGTAGTGTAGCGGCGGCTATGGCGATAAAAACGGTCACGGGAAAGCACAATCTTCCCGGTACAGTAAAACTGTTTGGCTGTCCGGCGGAAGAAGTGGTGGTGGGCAAAGTTTACATGGCGAAAGAAGGGGTTTTTGATGGCCTCAATGTATGCTTCACCTATCATCCGGGAACAAAAAACAAGGTTGATCTTGGTGTCAGCCGCGCGATGAACAGTTT
>CAZZFH010000157.1:0-5844 GCA_964653295.1 uncultured Candidatus Bathyarchaeia archaeon
GGTTGTTGTGGCTGCTGGGGCTGTAGACCATGATAAGCTGGTTTCTAGCAAAGAAAATTTACATCAAATAGGTAGGGGTAAATGTGCAAAAGATCGCTCCAAACCAGAATATTTCCCGGGCAAAAAATATGTTGAAAGAGAAACAGGACAAGTCCAACTAAGCATAACCACACCAGGCTATTCCTATGGGGGAAAAGATGCCCCAGTACAATCAATCATAATGAGCTACCTTGGACTCGGAGCAAGCAGCCTCATATTTCAGGAGGTTAGAGAAAAGAGAGGTCTCGTCTACAACATCTATGCCTATAATCAGAGTCTAGCTGATATTGGGGCTTTCAGTGTTTTCGCAGGGACCAGTAAAAGAAATCTTGAAGAGGTAGTAAAGATCACCCTCGATGAGTTCGAGGGTATGAAGCAGGGTCTAGACCCAGAGACATTGGAGACCGTGAAGCACAAGACCATTGGACTATACATTCTAGGCTCTGAGAGTAACCAGCATCGCATGAGGCATCTAGGAGTATCGACTCTGAGGTCTGGTGAGCCTAGGTCTGTTGAGTATGTTGTTTCGAGGCTTGAGGCTGTTACTAATGAGGATGTTATGCGTGTGGCTGAGATCATGTTCGACAGTAACAAGATCGCGTTTACTGCGCTTGGGGTCTCAGAGGCTGAGGCAGCGGGTCTTAGTTCCTTACTTTAATGGGATTCCCGTTTAACCAAAATTTGACGCATATTTTCTCGCTCTATACCCCTAGGGTAAATGAGTGAAAAAGTGCTTGTAAAAAATATGCCCTTCTGAGAAAAATATCAAGGACTAACTGTTGCTCTACATTTCATTGAAAACCATGGGTTTGTCTCATCATTCTGGGACAATGGGCGGTGTTTTGTCATCTAAAAATTCCAAGGCTTGGCGTTATCCCAGAGATGTTCGAAATAAATCTTGGCGACCTCAGTGAGGGTCTCATGATCCGACCATATAGCCGTATCAGGACCACTAGGATGAACAAGATCCAAGAACAAGATAGTCTCCTTTCCATCAATAACTACCCCTCCTCCAAACATGTTCTCACATATCCTAACATCTGCCACACCAAGATCTCCCTTGTCCAACATGGGAACCATCTCAGTCGTTGTAAGCACCTTTACATCAACGCTGGTATCCATCAACTCGTTAAGGAAGCTGAACATCTTCTTACTGAAATCAGGATACATTGGGAGCAACTGCGCAGGTATCGTAGGGATAGCCAACATGATCTCTTTCTTGGCTTTCTGCAATAGCTCAAGGACCTTGTTGAAGCTATTGATCTCCCCCCTTACTATCCAGAGCTCAGGGATCTCCTTGATCTCCTTCTTTTCATAGCGGGGCTGAAGTTCCTCAAGCACTATGCCTTGATTTTCCTCAAAGGCGGTTTCCATGGCTATTTGCTCAGAGCGAAGCGCATCAGTTGGAGACCTTGGGTAATATTTACGTGGTCTACCTCCTCCATGTTCTACCCATCCCCTACTCTCAAGGCTTTCAAGAACGCTATAGACTTTGGTGTATGGGATGTTGGAGAGTTGGCTTACTGTCTCGGCTGTCTCTTCTCCAGAAATCAGTAAAGATAGGTATGCTTGGCATTCGTATTCTGTTAACCCTATGTCTCTGAGGGC
Organism: uncultured Candidatus Bathyarchaeia archaeon; assembly: GCA_964653295.1. Taxonomy (GTDB): domain Archaea; phylum Thermoproteota; class Bathyarchaeia; order TCS64; family TCS64; genus RBG-16-57-9. The sequence continues at coordinate 1,648 of CAZZFH010000157.1, forward strand.
TTTTTCGGTTCTCTCTGATATTATTGGAGCCGACATTGTTAGATGGACTGATTTAATCTTGGATATATTTGTATCTCAATTATAAGGATGTAAAATGGAGCTAAAAGAGCACAATCAACACATTGATGATCAAAATCATACGGTTATACCCGGGGAAAACTAACGTTACACACACTTTTCAGCATAATACCCCTAGGGTAAATGAAAGAAAAAGTTGTCATAAAAGCTAGGATTCGAGGATGGCTCCCCGATCAGCACTGGTAACTTGCTTGGCATACCTGGAAAGATAGCCTGTGGTCACGTTTGGTGGGAGCGGTTTCCAGTTTTTCCGCCTCTCAGCCAATACAGATTCAGGTACATCAAGGGTCAGTGACCGCTCAGGGATATTCACGGATATCTTGTCACCGTTCTCAACAAGGGCGATAGGTCCTCCTACAGCTGCTTCTGGGGCGATGTGTCCTATACATGGACCTCTGCTGGCTCCACTGAATCTACCATCAGTTAGCAAGTAGACCTGATCTAGACCATAACCTACTACTGCGCTGGTCGATGCAAGCATCTCCCTCATGCCCGGTCCACCCTTGGGACCTTCATATCGGATAACTAAAACGTCTCCGTTCTGGATTTTTCCTCCATGAATCGCTTCGATGGCGTCTTCTTCGCGTTCAAAGACCTTGGCTGTGCCCGTGAATACCCACATCTTGGGATCGATGGCAGCCATCTTGGCCACCGCCCTGTTGGGTGCTAGGCTTCCCTTGAGGATGGCCATGCCTCCGGTCTTGTGGACTGGGTCCTCCAGTGAGTGGATTATGTTTCTGTCTGAGACTTTTTTATCTACTAGGTTCTCCTTGATGGTCTTCCCGGTAGTTGTTATCAAGCTAGTATCCAGTTTACTCTCAAGAGTCTTCATGACACCTGGGATACCCCCAGCGTTATGAAGCTCCTCGATAATTATTCTACCAGCTGGCGCCATGTTCACCAAGTGAGGGGTATTCTTGCTGATCTCATCAAACAACTCCAAGGGTAGATCTAGTCCCCTTTCTTCTGCTACTGCTTTGAGGTGGAGCACAGTGTTTGTGCTTCCCCCAAGCGCCATATCCACAGTGATAGCGTTCTTGAAGGCCTGCATGGTCATTATCTTGCTTGGTCTCAGGTCTTGTTTGAGTAACTCGATTATCTGTTTACCAGACTCGTAGGCTAGTTTCTCCCTGAATTCCCCCATGCTCTCAGCCGTTGCCATGTAGGGCAGGGTCATTCCTATTGCCTCGATGAGGCACTGCATGGTCATGGCGGTGAACATACCAGCACAGGCACCGGGGCTTGCACAGCATAGTCCTTCAAGATAGGCGCCTTCTTCTTCACTGATATCCCCCTTCATCAACAATCCTCTAACCTCGAAGAGGTCCATTACCGTGATCTTCTTACCCTCGTATTTTCCCCAAGTAGGGCACCCTGCAGCCATAGGTCCACCAAGTACGAAGATGGTAGGTATGTCTAGTCTGGCTGTGGCCATAAGCATACCTGGATCGATCTTGTCACAGGTTGTAACACAGACCATAGCGTCGAAACCGTGGGCTCCTATCATGATCTCGATGCTGTCTGCGATGAGCTCCCTGCTGGGTAGACTCATCTTCATGCCTTCATGGCCCATTGCTATTCCATCGCATACGCTGATGGTATCGAATTCTCTGGGTAATCCCCCAGCTGCTATTACTCCTTCCTTTACCTTTTCTGCGATCTTTCGTAGGTGAACGTGGCCTGGGTTTATCTCTGTGAAGCTGTTGGCGATTGCTATCAGTGGCTTCTTTATGTCTTTGTTTTCTACGCCTGTTCCTCGTAAGAGGCTTCGTTGGCTTATGCGGTCCATGCCGTCGAATACTTTACTGCTCCGTGGTCTTGGAATATCGCTCATAACCTCCCAGCGGTAACCAGATTATATAATATTATCTCGAAACCAGCTTTTTTCCTATAACTAGACTGCTTAACTTATAATGAGGAACTATTTTATGCACTGAACAAGTGAAATCATAGTCTAGTTTGCACTGTTTCTTGCATGTTTTCAATGCTAATTGGGTGTTTTTACTGGGTTTTCCAGTGTAAACCCGTCAAGATTAATATGAAAAAAGCATTAATGGCCCAAGAAAGGCATAAAATTAATCTATCCATCTTAAAAGCAGGTTTTATGTTCTTTGGGTTATGCTGGAGCTTGAGCACCCCTTTCCAGAGTCCTTTAATGAATTATTTCATTTTCTTGAGCACAATCTCTCATCCGTTTCAATAATGAGGGGGCACACTGAGTCCAAAGTGTATGCCGATTCATTGCATCCTTCATGGCTTGTTACTTATTCGAATAGCCGCATACTGGTCTCGGGGGATTTGGAGAATCCAGAGGTAGTCGAAGCGGTTCAACGAGTCGTGGATAATGGAGTTGAATCTGGCAGAAGGGGATTCGTCATATATTATCCAAAGGACCCTAATAAGACAGGAATCGGTGAGAGTATCCAGAATATAACCCCGTACCCTAATTTGAGAAACTATTACGTTCTAGATCTGGGGAAAAAAGGATACCCAGTCAAGCTGCCTGAGGGATACAGAATCGAGCAGATCACGGATTCACTTCTAGAAGAAGGGTACGAGAATGCCGATCTTGTCAAGAATGAGATGCAGAGCGAGAGAAAAAGTGTACAGAATTTTCTAGAGAAAAGCTTTGGTTTCTGTGCTATAAATGGGGATGAGATTGCAGCTTGGTGCATGAGCGAGTACAACGCGGATAATCGATTCGAGATAGGAATAGAGACCCATCCAGATCATAGACGAAAGGGATTAGCGCTCCAGACAGCAAGAGCCTGTATCAACTATGGGATAGAGCACGGGTATACTCAGGTTGGTTGGCACTGCTGGGTAAATAATGAACCATCAAACAAGCTAGCCAAGCGTCTCGGATACAAACATGTGCTAAATTATCCTGTTGAGTATCTGGAAGTAATCAAATAATGAAGGGGTTACCACTTCTCGTGGTGTACTCTTTCCTCGTTGTATCTGTCTGATGGTGGCTTTTCCTCATCAGGTACACCGATGGCGATTACATTGAGGGGCATCACCTGCTTGGGCAATCCAAGTAATTCCCTTATCTTCCAGACCCTTTCATCACTTGGGTATATCCCACACCAGGTAGCACCATACCCCATGGCGTGAACCGCAAGAAGAAGGTTTTCGGTCGCCGCTGAGATATCCTGCACCCAGAATCCAGGGCATGTTTGTAGGTTGGGGTCTGCACAAACCAGTATTGCTACTGAGGATTTCTCAAGCATCTTGGTATATGGCTGGATCTCCATGATCGCGTCATGGGTCTTCTTGTCACGCACAACTAGGAAGTGCCATGGCTGTTGGTTACAAGCTGATGGGGCAGCCATCGCTGCCTCAAGGAACTTTTTCACGTCCTCGTCTGGGATCTTTTCTCCTGTGAATTTACGTATGCTTCTCCTTCCTAGAATAGCTTTCATTGCATCCAAATTTATCAGAGGAAAAGGGAGATGACGGAATTAAAACCAAGCGGTAGAGTTACCACTTGTTTCTATGCACTCTTTCTGGGTTGTAGTTTTTCCGTGGAGGCTTGGTCTCCTCTGGGTATCCAAGTGAGATTATTCCCAATGGAGTGACGTGCGCTGGTATATCAAATAATTTCTTTGTTCCCTCTATGAGCGCCTCGCTTGGATGTACACCAAGCCAGACCGCTCCGAGGCCAAGGGCGTTTGCTGCAATGAGTATATTCTCTGTGGCTGCAGAACAGTCGTGTATCCAGAAATCTGTGGTCTGGATCTCATTATCTCCGAGGACCACTATTGCGTGGCTGGCTTGCTCCAGCATCTTTGAGTATTGATGATACTCTATCACATCCATCTTGGTTTCATAATCGTCTACGACGATGAAGTGCCATGGTTGTTTATTATGGGCTGAAGGTGCGTTCATCGCTGCCTTCAGTAGGGTGGTGATAATCTCATCGGGTATCTTTTTGCTTTTGTATTTGCGTATGCTTCTTCTGCTCATTATAGCTTCGATCGCTTCCATATGTATCACAACTTATTCTCGGCTTCAATTAGTTTATTCTTTGCCTCATCCAGTCGCTCCAACCGGTTTTTTAGGCGTTTTTCCTCTTCACCCACCCTATCCTTCTGGGTCTTGAGCATGGCGCGGTCA
>CAZZFH010000158.1:0-5747 GCA_964653295.1 uncultured Candidatus Bathyarchaeia archaeon
AAGCTGGTGGGTAACCCTGTGCTTCCCGGGTATACTGCCTCCAAGATACTCTGGTTAAAGCGTCATGAGCCCGAGAACTTTGCCCGGCTTGCGACGGTCTTGCTTCCCCATGATTACATTAATTATATGTTGACTGATGTGGCTGCGATGGAGTATGGAGATGCCTCAGGCACCATACTCATGGATGTAAAGACACGAGAATGGTGTGACCCAGTAATCGAGGCAATTGACCCGGGGCTCAAGGAAAAGCTACCCATGCTTCAATCCTCGAATAAACCGGTTGGTTATCTTAGTGAGAAGGCTGCCCACAGTCTAGACTTGTCCACCGGTGTTCTTGTCTCTGCTGGGGGCGGTGATAACATGATGGGTGCTATTGGTACAGGGAATACTTCACCGGGGAAGGTTACTGTTAGTCTCGGTACCAGTGGGACGGTTTATGCTTATTCTGAGAAGCCAGTTGTTGATCCTGTTGGGGAGGTGGCTGCTTTCTGTGATTCTACAAACGCTTGGTTACCCATGGTCTGTACCATGAACGTCACTGTAGCCACCGAGCTGGTTAGAAGACTCTTCAAGCAGAGCTATGAGGAATTGGAGAAACAACTAGTAACTAGTCCCGTTGGCTCAGATGGTTTATTATTCTTGCCCTATTTGACTGGTGAACGTACTCCAAGCATGCCAGACTCAACAGGAGTATTGCATGGTTTGACTCCCAACAATTATACAACTGGAAATATCACTCGGGCAACCGTGGAGGGCGTCACCCTTGGGCTCAATTATGGGTTGAACAGGATGAGAGAACTTGGGATCAATCCCTCTGAGATCAGGTTGACTGGTGGAGGAAGCAACAATAGAGTCTGGGCAAAGATATGCGCTGACATTTTTGATGCAGAGGTAGTGGGCTTCAAGGAGTCCGAGGGGGCTGCATTGGGTGCCGCCATACAAGCCTTATGGTGTTATGGGCGTCATAATGGTTCAGGTGAACCGATATCGGATATAACGGATCGGTTTGTCGTGGTAGATGAATCCACCAGAGAAAAACCAATGCCCGAGAATGTTAAAACCTATAGAACAATCCAAAAAGCTCATGATAATCTGCGCGACAATCTCTTCCGAAACAATAATTAAATTGGTTAATCTGTTCTTCCATCTGATTTTGCTTTTCTCATTCTGGTTACCCGGTTCGATAGCCACCCTATCCTGGTGTTTTCACGGTTATCCGCCTCAGGGATAAACGGCTTGATATCCAGCAACGGGGTTCCATCCAGCATATCCACATCCAAGATATAGACCATGTTATTCTTGATACCGCTCAGTCTCACCACGGATAACCCGATGGGGTTGGGGCGTGCCGGGTATCTTGTGGCGAAAAGCCCTCTCTGCTGTGTTTCTAGGTATGGGGTTACTTTGAGGCTGTATCCTGTGGATCTGTGGAACACGTAGAGCAGTATAATGTGTGAGAACCCATCCAAGTCCTGGAGTGCTTCAACGTATTCCTCTTTGAGTTCTATTACCCCCTCGATGCCTACTGCTCCGATGGGTTGTATGGGTGTTCCCTTGGGGTCTGTGTGGGGTGTGTGAATTACCCCGATGGGTGAAAACTCCATGTATGTAGTATTGGTTAGGTGTTGAAAAAATGTAATGGCTGGACTCATTCCATTGATGAGTCAGTATCCGTTGATGTTGTCTTAATGAACGCCAAGATGCTTGCGTTGATCATTTTCGAGACCTTGGGGTAGTCGCTTATTTCATAAACCCATACCCCAATACATTTTCAGAATTAAGATGAAGGATTTACGTCCACAGAAAAAGATGAGAACCCCTGATGAAATGTTAAAACGCCTCAAGGGCACTACGCTTCAGCCCAAGTACAGTGCAGGGGTCTGGTATTTCTACCCGGGAGCCAGCAGGTTCCACGAGCCCTATGTGGATAAAGGTACTATGGAGGAGACCCTACGCAAGGTGGCTTGGATGTATGATGAGGGTTATATCGACTCATCATTTGGTGTTGAGGCTCATTATCCCAACGAGGTGAACTGGGATAACCTCCACCTCTACAAGGCATTGGAGAATGAGACAGGCATCAAGCTCCTCACAGCCATACCCTTCCTATTCTACGAGCGCAGATACCAGCATGGAAGCCTCAGCAACCCAAACCCAGAGATCAGGCAACACGCCATCGAGAGAACCAAGGAAGCGTTGAAGCTCAATAAGGAGCTGGGCACCGAGTTCGCGGTGATCTGGCCTGGTATAGATGGCTACGAGAACCCCTTTGGGCACGACTTCTATGGTATGTGGGAGAACTTCGAGGCTGGATTAGCAGAAGCTATGGACGCTGTACCCGGGGTCAGGGTGGCGATGGAGCCCAAGCCCTACGAGCCACGAGGCAATAACGTCTGGAGAAACACAGCCAATGGTTTATTGATGTGTCGCGATGTGGAGAAACGCCTCAGGGCACCTGAGAACCGGGAGACCTTGGATAAGAATCACGTCATGGTTGGGTTGAACCCTGAGGTAGGTCATGTCTTGATGGGTCACGAGGAACTAGCCTACAGCTTTGCCTCTGTGCTCAGGGAGGGACGCCTTATGCATAGCCATTGGAACGCGCAGCCCTTGGGGAACTATGATCAAGACCTCAACATAGGGGTACTTGGCTATGATCAGATGCTTGCTACGTTGCTGGTATTCAAGATGCACAGCTTCACAGGCTATTATGGTATCGATATCAATCCTGAGCGGATGCCGGTTGAGCGTGCCCTTGTGCTGAGCATGAATAGTATGGATGCTGCGGCTGATATCATCAATGGGCTTGATTATGATACTCTCGTTAAAGCCATGTATCATCCTGATGAGTATCCGGGATTAGTCGAAGACGTGCTAACACGGGCGTTAGCTCCCAACAAGGATCGTCTCCGATCTGTCCCCTAGCTTCCCTCTCCATTTATTTATCGATAATTGTTAGAAGTTATGGGGTTTTATGATAGATACCTTTAACTCCCACATATTTTTATCTTCAGCCTCATTTTCCTCTGTCTATGCAGCGGGTCGTCGTCGTGGGCACATCTGGTTCAGGAAAGACCACAGTCGCTGCTAGGATCGGTGAGGAGTTGGGGCTTCTTCATATTGAGTTGGATAGCATCCACTGGCTCCCTAACTGGACCGAGTTACCCGATGAAGAGTTCAGGACACAGGTAGCGGAGAAGATCACCGTAGATAGATGGGTCGCTGATGGCAACTACAAGCCTGTCAGGGACCTCTTGTGGAGGAGAGCCGATACCCTTGTTTGGCTTGACCTGCCCTTCAGGGTTGTTTTCTGGCGTGTGGTGAAGCGCACTATTCGTAGGGTCTGGACTGGTGAGGAGCTCTGGAACGCAAATAAGGAGAAGCTCTCGGCTCTCTTTGGGCGTTACGCTATGCCTGTCTGGGTTATCAGGACCTATTGGAGGAGAAAACGGGATTACCCTGAGATCATATCCAAGCCGGAGTATGCTCATCTGCGGCTGGTTCACTTGCGGTCTGTGGCTGAGACCGAGGCTTGGCTCGATGGCTTAAAAACGGGTTAATTCATATTTCTTTAAATAACTCCCCGTTGGATATGAAGCGAAAAAGGTGCCCATGATGCGAGTAGCCGTAGTAGACAAGGAACGATGCAAACCCGATAAATGCACACAGGAATGCATCAGGTTCTGCCCCATGGTAAGGACCAGAAGAGAAGCCATCAGACAGGACGAGGACGGCAAGGCATATGTCTCAGAGTACATCTGTAGCGGCTGCGGTATCTGTGTCAAGAAGTGTCCATTTGATGCACTACGGATCGTTAACCTACCTGACGAACTGGAGTCAGAACATCTCCATAGGTTTGGACCCAACAGCTTCACGCTATACAGGATACCAAAACCAAGGAAAGGCAGCGTAGTGGGGTTACTGGGTAGGAACGGTATAGGAAAATCTACATTACTCAGGGTTCTCGCCGGTGAGCTCATCCCTAACTTTGGTAAATTCGATGATCCACCAACCAAGGAGCAGGTCATTGAACGCTACATAGGCACACCCATGCAGGAATACTTCGAGGGAGTCTATCGTGGTGGCTTCAAGGCTATTCACAAGCCCCAGTACGTGGACAAGATTCCCAAAGTAGTGCAGGGCAAGACGGGTGATCTTCTCAATACTCTGGATGAACGAGGCGTACTGGACCAGATTATAGACGATCTTGAGCTCAGACACCTCCTTGATCGTGATCTAACTGTCCTCAGCGGCGGTGAGTTACAGCGGGTAGCCATCGCCACAGCCATAATCAGGGATGCACCGGTCTATCTCTTTGACGAGCCCAGCAGCTTTTTGGATGTTTATCAGCGTACAAGGGCTGCGCGTATCATCAGGGGGCTCGCTGATAATGATCGTATGGTTATCGCGGCTGAGCATGACTTGGCTGTATTGGATTATATGAGTGATGAGATTTTCATCCTCTACGGTGAGCCCGATGTCTATGGTATCGTCTCCAATGTGCACACTGTGCGTGAGGGCATAAACATCTACATCAACGGGTATATTCCAGACGAGAACGTCAGATTCAGAAAGACCCCCATTGTGTTCCACGAGAAGCCGCCACAGGAAAAACAGGCAGTCTACTATAATGTTTTGGAGTGGAGCGATCTTGTCATGGATTATGGTGGCTTCAAGCTCGAGGTGGATGCCGGTGGCATTGGCATGGGAGAAGTAGTCGGCATCTTGGGCATGAACGGTATAGGAAAGACCACCTTCGTAAGGATGCTAGCTGGGGTAGAGGCGCCCACTGAGGGACAGGTAAACAACCCTGAGATAAAGGTCAGCTACAAGCCCCAATATATTAGCTCCAAAGTAGAGGGAACCACGGAACAGGTTCTAAGAAAGGCTGCTGGGGCCAAGTATGTGGAAAACTGGTACAAGGCAGAGGTTATCGAGCCACTGCACGTGAAACGGATGCTGGAAAAAGAGGTTAGCATCCTGAGTGGGGGCGAGTTGCAGCGTGTGGCTATTGCTGAGTGCTTGAGCCGTGACGCTGATATCTATCTATTGGATGAGCCCAGCGCGTATCTGGACGTCGAGGAACGACTAGCCGTAGCCAAAGCCATAAGGCGAATCACCAAGATGCGGGGAGTAACAGCCTTTGTAGTCGAGCACGATATCGTTACTCAGGACTTTATCGCGGACAAGATAATGGTATTTGATGGTGAAACCGGCAAGTATGGTCACGCAGGCAATCCTCAGAGCCTTGAAGACGGGATGAATACATTCCTTGAACAGATGGACGTAACCTTCAGACGAGATGGCGACACCAAGAGACCTAGGGTCAACAAACCGGAAAGCAGGCTTGATAGGCAACAGAAGAACAGTGGTCGCTACTACTACAGTGCCTAGTGAGCATTGAGTAGCACCGCTATTATGGCCACGGCTATTCCCGAGACCACCATCTTGGCTCCGCTTATGAATATATTATCGCCGCTGATGGTTCCCAAGTATACACCTAATGCGAATAATGTTAGCATACACGCTGTTGATGATACTATGAATGCTGTTTGAATAGCTAGCGTCGAGGGTACAAGCAGGAATGGGATTACGGCTGGAATTGATGCGAAAAACGGCGCCGAACCATCAACTAGGGCAGCGAATATTGAGACGAATCTACTAGCCTGCCCATATATTGTATCGTCTAGGTTGATGAGCATGGCGTCCTCCAGTTCGTTGAGGCTGTGGTTTCGCTCGGCGCTTTC
>CAZZFH010000159.1:0-5739 GCA_964653295.1 uncultured Candidatus Bathyarchaeia archaeon
CCTATATTTTGATCTTTTCATCGTTAATCCTCTCGGTGGGAAACTTTGTGTTGTGGTGGCTTCTCTTTGATGAGGACTTTACCCAACGTCTAGAGATCTACGAAGAAGTATATCGGGAGCAGATGAAGAGAGAGAATGAGGAGTTTGTTACCAAGATGGGTGGGTTAATTGATCTCGACCCGGAAGCAGTTGAGATCGCTGGATTCGGAGAGACTTGGCGTCAAAAGCTTGAAAAAGTAAGCAAATTGAGGGATGAGGCGAACAATATGCGGAGAAGAACTATTTGGGTTTACTATTTCGCTCTTGGAACAATTTTCTTCGCAGCTGTTGGCTTGGTTATCCCTCAGGGAGTCTCTCTTACTGGTTCATTTACCTTGTATCCTACTGCGATTAGCTGGTGGGTTCTAGTAGTCGGGGTATTGGTCATGGTAGGGTTACTGGTTCATTATCAGTTGATTGAGAACAAGTCTGAGCCACGGACCGAAGGAGAACCCATCAGGGATGATTCACCACTACAGTCACTCTTCGGTGGATTGAGAAACAAGTTACCCCTATAAACGATCTTTGTACTCGAATTGTTGCTCATAGAGCCTAGATACGTTTTCCAGTGTGTCTGCATTGGCTGGTGTCTTATCTGTTCTTATCCTTGTTATTCTTGCGAAACGCAGCGCGTATCCTGATTTGTAGTGGGGGCTCCTCTGTATCTCGTTGAAGGCAACCTCTACTACCAGCTCTGGTTTGACATAAACCGTGTACTCCGATTCTCTATCCCGTATTTTCTGGAGATGGGTTGTCATCCATTTGAACTCCTCATCTGTTAAGCCCTTGAATGTCTTACCAATAACAAGATACTCCTCCCCATCCCAGACACCGAGATGATAATTACTCAGCCACCCCCTCCTGCGCCCACTACCCCAATCAGCGGCAACGATCATCACATCCAGCGTCTCAACCTGTTTTAGCTTGTACCAGTTTTTACCCCTAGCACCCGGGCTGTACGGGCTATCGAGGCGCTTTGCCATCAATCCCTCATGTCCTTCCCGTATGGCTTGCTCCATGAACTGTTCCGCTTGTTCTGATTGGTCTGTGATTATCCTCTTGGTCATGTATTCTTCTGGGGATATCTTCTCTAGAATGCTCCATCTGCTACTGTAGGGGTCATCGATGAGGAGTCTATCCTCATAGTATAATGCATCAAAGAGGTAGAGCCTCAAAGGTATCTGCTCCACCATATCATCCACCTTGTTTACCCTTGTGAAACGCTTCATAAGATCCTGAAACGGTAGTGGGCGCCCAGCTTCACCCACCGCAACTACTTCTCCCTCGATTATGAAATCCAGCTCAGTTGGGAACTCTCTTATTTTCTCGACTATGTCTGGTATGCTCCCTGTTACGTCGCTGAGCCTTCTACTGAATATCCTTACTTCATCGCCCTTTCTATGGATCTGGATACGCGCCCCATCATACTTATACTCAAAAGCCACCTCCCCACCATAATCCTGAATAGCATTCAGTGGTGCCTCAGCAGTGGTAGCCAGCATGGGCTTCAAAGGCACGAACAAGGTAGCCTCAAGACCTAGAAGCCCCTCCTCACCGTTTTGGACCGCCACCTCTGCCACCAATCCAATGTCTCCTGTCGTCATGAGTGCTCTTCGCACCAACGCTGGATCAGTCTGGGTTGCCTCTGCTATCCCTTCAAGCATCATTCCTTCATTGACCCCAATTCTCATCTCACCGAAAATGATACGTGCCAGTATCTCCGACTCCATATGCTCTGTCTGGGCGAACATCCTCTCAAGTAGCTGTTCTTTTTGTTTTCTGCTTCCTTCTCCAGTTGCTTCTGCGATTTCTTGGAGAATATTATAGACCTCGCTTATGGATAACTGATGCCTGAATAATGTTGTCTGTCCACCTCTGTCCATCACCCTTCTCAGAGTTCTCCAGCCCACGTCCAGCGTCTTATCGCTGGACTCCGGGAATATAGCTCCTATAGTAAGAAGTATGGCTGGTTTTATCTCGTCCCGGCTTATGGACTTGAGGAACTCGCTGATGAGGGCTGTCTTCTCTTTGCGCTTGGTGGTGGACTCAAGCTCCTTACATAGCATTGCCAATTTCTTGAAGGGTGTCTCTGTCATCTGCTGCCTCCGAAATAGTCTTTTAATGATTTCTGGGCTGCTCTGTTTCGCATCCTATTTATGAGTGTCTGGACCCTTCGTGTTGAGAAGTTTTTCTCCCCACAAAGGAAATCATCAAGGGCGTCTTCCTGTAATTCGCCCCTCTCTATACTGTATTCATCGGTGACCTCTGGGTGTAAATAGAGTTCTCTTATTTGAGCAACGGTATCAGGCAGCTTTTTCTTGATCTCCTCTGGAAGATTCTCCAGAGAGCCATGTTTCTTCACCAGTTTCAACGCTGTCTTTGGTCCAATCCCCTTTATCCCGGGGTTAAAGTCTGTGCCTATCAGTATCCCCATATCGATAAGCTGCGCTCGATTAATCCCATGATAGCCTAAGAATTTATCAAGCTCAATTAGCTCAGGTAAAACCCTCCTTGATCTGCCCTTACTTGGGAGCCACTCTTGGCTACTGATGCTGAGAAAACGGACCAATCTGGGCGCACCGAAAAGGAGAGAATCATAATCCTTGCTATTGGAAGCCCAGACATCACCTTTCTGAGCCATATAAGCAGCCTGAGCCTCTCCCTCACTGGGCGCCTGCACCCACGGTATGCCCAATAAATCAAGCAGACGTTTGGCATCATCCAATCCCTGATATGTGAGTTTTCCCGTCATCACTGCTTTACTGAAGGCTTCCTGCATATCCCCACGCTCGACAGCCTCCTGATATTCTACCTCTGCTTTTCTACGCGCCTCTCTTCGAGTATTGATCTCTCCTCTCTTCAGACTCGGCGGTTTACCATCGAAAACAAAGACCAGATCAATACCATAATCCGAGATCAATCGAGTGGTCCTGAACGCCAAACCAACAAGATGACTGGTGACATTTCCATTCTCGTCTGTTAATGGTCTCCCAGATCTATCACGTATCAGGGCTAAAAACTCGTGGAGTACTATGAAACCGTCTACAGCGAAGCTCTTTCCCCGGAGCTCCTCAAGGGTCATCTCCTGTTTCTGTATTATGGGTGTCAATAATACTCCCAAGTTGCTCAATGATGAATCTGGGAGGGCTTTGTTAAAAGATGCCCGCTAAAACAAATAAAAGAACATGTGATAAGCCAAGCCAACTAGATAGAGTGCGAAGCTGCTTGGGGCTAGGTACTTGATTACCTTGTTCAAGTCTGATCTGAAGTAATTATTCGTCAATACGAGACATAGGTGTAGTGGGGAAGTAATGTATGTACAGGTAATCCCCAAGAACACTATACTGGTGAGATGAATATTGATGTCTCCAAACAGGGGCAACAATACTGGGAAAGCGATCCCCACACCCATAGCAGGCGAACCCGAGATAGCTCCGATAAACAATGGCACAATAATCGCGATAGCAAGCACAGGAACACCTGACTCAATCACCACCTCAAATAGAGTGGTCACTGATCCAGTACTCTCGATCATATCCCTCAGATAGAGCATACTAATAATAGCTAAGGCAAGCTCCCATCTGACCCCATTTCTAAACATGAGCAAACCCTTCTCGGGCTTCACCTTTCCCAATATCATCGCCACAAATATCCCCGCTAAAAGCGAACCCCAAATAGGAGCCCCAAGAAGGGTCAAAGCAACCGTAACAAGAATAGGAACCCCACCAATCATACTTTCGAGAGTCAAATCCTTGACGCTCCCATTCTTCTTAGGAGTCTTGATGAATCCCCTGCTTGCGATGAATCCTATCGCGGTCATCACGAAGAACAATGGTGATTGAACCCGTAACCAAGTGTTGATTGCGATCCCGCTAAGGGTCGTAGCCATGATAGTTGATGATGTGATGGGGTTTACCCAGTATAATAGATGCCTGAACCATACATTATAGTAAGTTTTTGCCTCTGGGTCTAATCCCAGCTTGTTTGCCTCGGGCTCTATAAACGGGGCTGACATCAATGCACCTCCGGGCATGGATAAGAAACCGAATAAGGCTGGTATGGTGGCCAGCATGATGTTTCCCGGTAGGACCCTGCTCAGTCCCTCTATGAATCGCACCATCAACCCTGTCTCCTTCAAAGTGTATCCAAGAACAGTTATCAATACGACAGCCGAGACAAGGTTCCAAGTGTTATACGCGGATAAGGTAGTAATTAGAACATCAAATAGGATCATCAAAGGCTTTCCAGAGGTTAATCCGATAATTAATGCGGCAAGAGTAATGGCTACATAGAACTCAACATCTCTCGCCCTGAGTACGAAGATTCCTATGAAGGCGACCAGTAAACCAATGACCTCTAACATTTGAGTACCCGCGTTCTCCTACCCTATTTCTCTGTTGTATATAAAAGATGAGAAAATATGGGGCGGCTACATGGGTTTCGCCTCCCTCTGGGGCTCGTGGTTCTTAGATCAGAATATCAATCCAATCATCCAGAGCAGTATCCTTATTGGCAGGAATATCAGCCAGAAGGCTAGCTTCAGTACCACGCCGACGCCTGCGGTTATTGAGGCCACTAGGAAGAATATCCCGATGACCAACATTATGGGTATTAGAAGGATGCCAAACATCTCTCTATGTATCACTAGCGATACGGATTATTTAGGGATTTCGATAATCAATATAAACTGCCCCCGATAATTCACTGAGTATGAGCAATTGCCTTGTGACCTTGATAACAATACCCCTTTGTCCAAAATGCAAGATCATGAGGAGAAGGCTCCAGAAGTTACGTGAATCTCACCCAGAGATAACAGTAGAAGAGAAGGGTCTGCAATCCTATTTCGATGAAGCCATTAAGAATAGAGTTATGGATGCACCTATTTTGTTGATAAATGATCGAATCTTTACGGGGATTGTCGATGAGAAGACGATTATTGAGGCGTTAGAACTGTAAATGTAGCTTAATCCTTCTTGATGTTTGTTCATTTTAAATCGCGATAAATTGTATTTATCTTGTATATTGAAATATGTATTTCAAATACATTCTCAAAAAGCAACCTCAAAACCTATATATCCAATTACTCTACATTATTGCGAGTAACTCCGGTGCCCAACTATGAGTTTCCCTGAAAAGATAGATGTACTTGACCTAATCATCAATGTTCTTAATGAGCATGAGAAAAAAATGGACATGCTCGTAGAGAGGATGGAGAACATCGTAACAGTACTTGAAGGGCACCCGGATTTCAGCCAAGCACTAAACGAATACGAAGCACAGGTTCGCTATTCCCAGGAAAAAGTCTTCAGCGTCCTTATAGTAGATGATGATGAATTCCTCGCGGAAACATTCAAGATGCTACTCGAAGACTCAGGATTCATGGTCGAGACCGCCCAAACAGGAAACCAGGCATTAGTGAAGGCCAGCCAACAGGACTTTGATCTGGCTATTCTGGATTATAGGCTTCCCGATACCAATGGCTTTGAGTTGAGAAAGCGGCTCAAAGAAAGAAAAGAAGACATGACTGTTGTTCTGCTTACAGGTCAGGTTGAGGCTCTTGAGGGAGATGGTATCGAGGGTATCAGTAAAGATGAGATACTTCTAAAACCTATTAGTCCTGATGAGTTGCTAAAAATAACTGAAAAACTTAGTCAGAAAAATTAAGCTAGTCTTGCTAGCCTTGCCTCGATTGCTGCTTTT
>CAZZFH010000160.1:0-5737 GCA_964653295.1 uncultured Candidatus Bathyarchaeia archaeon
TACAGTCCAAAAAAGTCTCTGAATCGTTTCTAAATATTTTCCTTGAATGTTTTCTCTGATCTTTGATATTGATTCTAGCTTTAATTCATTGATTGACCCCTTATCTATAATAACGCTTATTCTGGGTGAAATCATATCTCCCGTCTGAAAACTCCATATTTCTTCAATGTCTCTTTTTTCGATGTCATATTCTAAAGATAAAAACTCAGCCATTTCAGTGAAATAACTATCAACTTTTTTTCTTGTTGAATAATTTGGATTATCTGTGAAATCACTTAATTCAGTTAAACAGTTTAAAATTGCATCGAATTTTTTATTATTTATTATAAAAAGCCTCAATATCTTGACATTTACTTTATCCGAAATTAGATTGAAAAAGACTGTCAAACAACCAAAAAATAGAGTTAAAATTAAGAAATATTTTTTAATAAAAATCAAGAACATTTCGAAAAAATAAGGATTCATGAATAAAGATTGATATTTAAATAAAAAAAATATTGTATGTTTATCCTTTCATTTCGCTATAGCGTGCGCATTTTAGGGATTGAATTTGAACTTGAATAGTTTTGATTGATTGCCTTCTTTGTAATCTTGAAGAATCCAGTATTCACGAATGTTTTTTACCTCCTCAAAGGTATTGTGGTATGTCCCTAGTAGCTTCCGAGCAAATGTTTGAGCACACTCAACCACAATTTTCTGTTCAAGGTCAACCACATCTAGGTTCTCTTTTTCAAAAACAATATTCTGCATTTGAGAACCCATCAATCGAATAGCGTTTTTCATAAGTATTTTATGATCTGGTCCTCCGCTTTGACCCGCTGTAATATCAGATACATCCACATTTGGGTCTATCGGAACAAATTCAACAGGTTCTTGCCGAATACTTCCTCGTTTTATCAGTTTCTGAATTTCCATATATTCACGATAATTGTATTTCTCCTTGGTCTGGGGATCAAAGACCACGTTTTGCATGTATAGCGAATTATAGACATCGGGAGCAAAGAAGTAATCAGACTTATTCAGTAGCTTAGGGTAATATGTATGATAATCAACACTAGCAATATCTCCATTGAATACTTTAAGATCAATTTCATTAAATCTATGGCATAGACTCAACTCTAGTTCTCTAATTTCAGCAAAATGTTTCAAAGTAACTTTTTTTTCAATAGGTTTGTTTTTTCTTCCTTTGTTAGGGCGTACAGGGATAATTAGAGATTTTAAAATACCTTTTTTCCTCATTTTTAAATTTAAATTTTCATACGTTTGTTGCCAAACGGGGCTACCCCCAATTTCTTCTACATAGTTTAAGACCAGTTCTGCCATGGGCTCATATTGACTGCTTAATGGAACTGCTATTGTTCTCTTCTGTTTTGTCCCCTTTACAGTTTTTATCTCCAGAAGAAGGGCATCCGTCTCATTAATGCTTGAAAGGTAAAAGTCATTACCTCTGACGGTTTTTCTCTCTTTTCCCTTCCCAATAAGCTCCTCTTTTTGAGTACCGAATAAATAGGCTATTCTAAACACATTTCTAATTGAGTAATCGGAAACCTCGTTTATTGCACTCCTTAAATCATTGTAGATCGCTTGACCTTTGAGATCTCCCTGACCCTCCATAAACACTCATTCTTAATCACCCATTTAATATTTACTGTATACAAAATGTATTAATTAATATCACCAAGCCTGATCCTCAGCCTCTCCACGTTTCATTTT
Organism: uncultured Candidatus Bathyarchaeia archaeon; assembly: GCA_964653295.1. GTDB lineage: Archaea > Thermoproteota > Bathyarchaeia > TCS64 > TCS64 > RBG-16-57-9. The sequence continues at coordinate 1,714 of CAZZFH010000160.1, forward strand.
CTTCTTTCTCAGAGGCTTGGGAACCCTTCCTTCCGCGTCCTCTTTATCTAATCTTAGATGATGATAGATAGATACGAAGCCATGCATCCCGACGCGCTTAGCGATATCGTCAGACCTTTTTTCGAGTGCCTTTAAACCAACCTAACGTAAAGGTTTTATACTTTACATTAGTTTTACTTTATAACTATGCTCCCAAATGCATACCTAACAGAGAGACAACTCGAGATCTGGAGCCTCAGACTCAGAGGCAATAGTAAAGCCGAGATAGGGCGAACACTGGGAATAACCAGACAAGCCGTATACGACGCCGAGAATGTCATGCTTGAGAAAGTAGAGCTAGCCCTAACTCATACGGCTCAATCAAACATGATTGAACCACAGCACATAGACGCAACCAGAGGTATATTACTGGGCTACAGTCCACAGACCCAGCAAAGAGTCATTATAACCTTCTCGGCACGTAATGGTGTCCAGACATGGCACTATCAGCAGCCAAACTGTAACATGTGCAAACTGGTCTCCAACTGTAGAAAGAGATTGATTGAGGAAGCAGCAGAAAGAGACATTGAGCTCTCTGAGGAGGAGAAACATCTGCCGCCATCACAGCTGGCTCAGCGGATATTCGAGTCACTCATACCGGGGCTTTAACATGACTTTCAGAGAGGTTGTCGAAAAATACTGGTGCCCAATCTCCCCCGACATTAAAGCCCCTCAAAAAGACAATGGTCTTGTAAATATTTTCGATAACCTATTAACCGGATGGAGATATTATTTTATTACGTTAGCTTTACTCTCATTATCACTTCTATCGAGTTTTCGCATCTATTTCATATCCTTTGGGCTCTTACTAATCGTATCCTTGAGTATCCATTGGCTCTGGGGCTGGGCTGAGTTACCATTCCTCGGCAGCAGCTTACCCATGGTGGCTGGAAGTTTTGTGGTTAACAGCTTAACAACCCGATTCATCTATCTTTTAGCTGGATTATCAGGAGTTGATCTGCTGACTTGGAGTGGAGTTGGATGGTATGAGAACAGTGAAATAAACGCTGCCATCGCAAGTGAGTGGCTGAGCGTCTCTCCCTTGACATGCATTGCTATAATTTTGGTGAGCCTATGTCTCGCGTTTATAGTGGGTGGATTCGCTGGTTGGCTAATAGTCAGACCCGGTCTGGGCAGGGGTAAGGTGTTTGTAGCCATCATTAGCTATGTCTTGGTTGATGCAGGTTTTGCGTTTTTAACTGGGCTGGGGGGTGGTTATGATGTTGTCTTTATACCTGATCTCTTTGTATTTGCTGGCGAGAATGGATTACTGGCGCTCTCTTTCATCGTTTTGGCTGTTGTGTTCATTGGGTTATATGGATATAACCAGTTGAGAGGTTCTCGTTTCGGATTGGATGTAAAGTCCAAAGCTGATGTCTCGGTTCTTGGTCGCGCAGTTTTTCTTGGATGTGGTTTAATAGGTGTCGCTGGCTGTCTTCTCTCCATTTACTACGAGTATATGTTTCAGGGGAATTTTTTGGGGATCATGTGGGGGTATTGGCCATTGCTGGTCTTCCTTATAGCTGGGTCTAGAGGTGGGTCTAGATTGTTTCTCGGTGTCTTTGTTTTGATGGCTCTGCAGTATTTGATAAGGGAGAGCCAAGTGTTTCTACTAAGTTACTTGTTTTTCCCAGTGGCTTACATGTTTCAGCTTGAGACTGGTCTAGTGATATTATTAGCCTGTTTCTATTACCTCAAAAAGGTTCAAACACAAAAAAATGACTCATTCAGGGAGGCTGGTTGATGAACATCAGAGCCTTTTTCGATAAATATCTAGGCTGGTGCCCTATGTCCCCCGATCTATCCCCTCCTCAGAAAGATGGCGTCACTAACTTCTTGGATGATTTTCTAGCGGGTTGGAGAAACTACTTCATCACGATATCACTGCTATCGATAATACTGGCATCAAGTATCCTATTCACGCCTCCTCCGCTTATTCCAGCTTTTACAACACCAGAAACATGGGACAAGGTCCTTGAACAAACCTATGACTTCCCTGATCATTACAAATGGATAGGGGATGATCCGAGCGTCAATATCTCTGGACAAACCATAATCTCGGGAAATGAGCAACTCATATTCCAAGACCAGACTGTTGCTTTCCCTGATCTTCTATGGTTCCAAAATAACTCCCAGTTGATACTCCGTAACTGCACATTCCTCGTCCCCACTTATACTGGATACTATCTAGAGGATATTTTTCATGAATATGTCGGGATTCTTTTCACCGACAACTCCTCTCTTATAGCCATTGATACAGTCTTTGTCCCCTATGATAGGCGAGCAGGAATAGGTTTCCTAGGAGACAGCAGCTGTTCACTTGATAACGTAATAATAGCAAATAGTTCAATTAACCTTGATGAAAGAGCTAAGCTAATCGCAAATAATTCTAAAATATGGCAGATATACACTGATAAAGATACCCGGCTTGAAATAACTAGTTCCCAGATTGGGTATCTATACAATGATCACAAATGGAGATCCCATTGGTCCAATGTACTCAAGATAGCATCTCCCACAGCTAGATTCACCAACTCGTCCATCTACTTCACAGAGATCAGGATCGTAAACAGCTCCAGATGCATTATCAGCGACGATATCGGGTACCAGTCAAACTGGAACCTCTATGAGGATTATCAAATCGATGGTCGTACAATGAATATAACGCTCATCGACAGTGAGATTGAAGGCTATTTGATGTTGGATGGTATCAATTCTGTCTTTAATGTAACAGGTTCAGAAAATCTTTGGCTATACGCCACTAACTCAGAGGTATACTGTAAGAATTCAGAGCTATTGCGGTTATCCTTGGCTGGAAACTCCAGCGCAGAGATCAATAACTCAAACATATACAGTCTTGGATTAAGTCTCAATCACGCCTATACTCTTGCTCAATACAGACTCTATCCAGCTAGCTCTAGGCTTCACAGAGTAAAAATATCTGATTCAAGGATCGAGAGCCTAAGCATATCCAGTAACTCTGAGATTGAATGCAACAGGGTCTACATCGAAGAAACCAGCATAGACACAGCTACCGCCAAGATTCACGGTTCCTACATATGCAACAATGTTGAATCCACTGCATACAATCAATATGAACGATGGGCACTAACCAGCAGCTATACTGTGAATACCATTGGAGAAGAACGAGTCCTCCCCGGTGTGGAGCTAACGCTGGTCGATCAAGCAGGGAACATTGTATGGAGTGGCATTAGCAACGATGATGGGATGGCTCAATTCAACATCACATATTGCTCATACTATCCATTGACTGAACCTTATCAGTATGTCACAAATTATGAGGAGGTATGGAACATAACAGGAGTCTACGGAGATGAGGTAAAAACGTGCCAACTTTCAATGGCTCAATTAAACTCAAACCTCATCATAGACTATACAAAAGACAAATTTGTCCTGCCTATTAATAACCGAATTCTATTTTACTCCAGTATTGTTTTAATTTTAATCACTACAGCGATGAAACTCAGGCTTCACCTCTCAAATAATGAACCGTTCGGAGGGAATTAGTAGTGAACCTGAGAACTATCCTAAATAAATATCTAGGCTGGTGCCCAGGTGTTGAGAGTGCTTCTAAATTTATACCCGACAAAGACATTGCAGGAGATACTATAGCGATATTCGCCTCGACACCCAGACAAAGAGACTAACCTACATAGACAGACTAGAAGACCTCTGGGTAAACATCGACACCATCATGAGCCACCCAGACACACACATCAAACACAAGATCAAGCTCATGAACACCCTCATCAGATGCCTCCACATCGCATACGGCATGGTAGAAGCAGCCGAGGTACAACAGATTGAAGCAGAAATTGAAGAATTTGAAAAAGAAGAGGCAAGAAGCCAAGCAGAAGGCAGAATCGGCTACAAACTCCCCGACCCTACCAGCTGACCCAGTCCAGTTCTGCCGAGAATGGCTCCACTACCAACCATACAAATACATGCACCCATTCCTACGAGA
>CAZZFH010000161.1:0-5730 GCA_964653295.1 uncultured Candidatus Bathyarchaeia archaeon
GACGCCATAAACTGGGTGACCGGCCTCGAGACAGAGTACATACTGATAGACTTGGAAACCGATCCCCATAACACCATAAGGTACGCGTTCACACCCATAAGGCAGAAAAACTATCAGCTACTCGCATTCTACGACAACATATACCTATACCAAAGAGACTACACAGGCGCCACAATAAGCTACGAACCAATCAACATAACCTACACCTACAGCGACCTGATACCCCAAAACATGGAGACAAAAAACGACCCCAACAGCACCATAGGAACAGTGTTAGCGTACCAGAACATGAGCATCCAGACGAGCACCCTCTGGTATGGACCATACGAGATAGCGCCAATAGGCAACTACACGGCATACTTCACAGTGAAAACCATGAACAACCGCCTCAACGAGACCATAAAACTGGATGCATTCCACAACCAGACCATCATCAGCCAAATAGAATTCACTGAAAACATGCTACAAAACAACACATGGACACAGCTAGGGCTCAACTTCACCCTCAACACCATAGCCTACGACATGGAGCTGAGGGGAATACTCACCGGCTTGAACACCACCATAGTACTCGACACAATAAGATTAGAGCAACGTCGTTAGCCTAAACGTTTAAAAGGACGGCGTAGATGGTATCAAAGGCAAATAAACGGTGCGTCAGTTTGGGAAAAGTACGTACAGAGATGGTAAAAAGGATAAGCCTGGAGCTAATAGACAGATACGAGTATAGCTTCCAGCCAGAGTTCGAGCAAAACAAACAGTTCCTCAAAGAAATAGGGCTCGACGTCAGCAAGAAACTACGAAACAGGATCGCAGGATACATCACCACAGTCATGAAATCAGACCTATTGGCCGCCGCGATGGAGGAAGCCGAAGAGGCTGCCCAAGAATTCCAATAATTCTAAAAGTTAAACATAAATGGGTCCTAGGTGATAGAATCTGGGATGTCTAAATCCCCTGCAGCTTACAGGATAAACCATGAGGGGCTAATGCTTGATATAGCCCTAGTAGAGACAGACAAGCTTCTGATACATGAGGAGATCATTCCTTTTAGGCTCAACAAGCTAAAGGCGAGCATTGAGCGAGACGGGGTGCAATCCGCCCCAATCCTTGTTGACAGGAACACCCACGTGGTTCTAGATGGAATGCACAGGACAGCCATAATGAAGGAGCTTGGCTGCAGATTCACTTGTGTCTGCCTCCTCAATTACTTCGACCCAAGCATCAGTGTACAGCGATGGTGCAGGTTAATCCCCGCCCCCTTCAACGAGAAGAACGCAGAGAAGCTGCTAGCTGAATTAGATCTGAAACTCGAGCCATATGAGGTAGTTGAGAGCCCAGAGGATGATGATAGTCTTCTACTAATCTTCAAGGACACTGTGTACAGGATAATCACTGATGGAGATGATCTCGTTGAGAAGATCAAGAAGAGCTACAATTTGGAGCGACGGCTACATGAGTGGGGATATCAGGTTCAACACTGCACAGAATCAGAGGCAAAAGAGCATCTAACCAGTGGAAGCTTTGAGGCAACTATGTACCTGCCCAAAGTTGGGAAGAAGAATGTCTTGGATGTTGCGCGTGAGAACCGGGTTTTTACCCCCAAAGCGACCCGACACAGGCTACCCGCTCGCCCAGTTGCCGTAAATGTGCCCCTGAGCATGCTCAGAGACAAGGAGTCCACTGTAGAGGAAGCCAACAGAAAACTATCGGATAAACTGAAAAAAATGACCCTCAAGCGATATAACCCCGGGACAAAGTGGATGGGAAGAACCTATGACGAGGTTCTCTATGTTTTCTCAGAATCTTAGATATCTCTCGATATCATGGTCCGTGTAGCCGATCTCTTTGAGTTTGGCTGGGATATCCTCTCTTGATACGCCTTTCGCGGTTAGCATCTCTACGAGGTCTTGGATGGACTCGTTGGGTTCCCATGGGTAGAGTATCCATTTGTCAACCTCCTCAGCGTAATAGTCTGGTTTAAACTCGCTCCAAGGCTTGTGATGGAGGGTCGCGATCTTCACCTCAGCCACCCCTTGTTTTTCAATGTACTTCTTGGCTGCTATGAGGCTGTGTCCGCTATCAGAGACATCGTCTACTACAAGCACTTTTAGACCTTCAATCTGGGCGTTTAATGGGAAAAGTATCTCTGGTTTGTCACGTTTCTCGCCTACCCTACTATAGTAGATTATTTGTAGGCTGGCGAGTTTTCTGATTCCAAGTTGGTCGCTGATGATTCTAGCAGGGTCGAAGCCGCCCCTGCTCACGGCGATCATGATGTCTGCCTTGAACCCGTCTTTTTTGATCATGTCTGCTGTTTTCTCTGCTAGGGACTGTATATCGTCCCAAGTTAGGTATAGGAATTTGAGTTCAGCCAAGCTCGACACCTTAAGTTAGTTAATCAGATGAGTCGTATTTTAAATAAAGCGCTTACGGTCACATCATATTATGAGCATCACAGACCTTGGTGCATGGATCCAAACTATGATCAAGCAATACATGGCTGGACCAGAGAACAGTATGGAAAAATGGGATAACGAGCCAGCTTGGGCAGAACCATTAATCGGGTTCAGCAGTGGAGCAGACCCATTATACGAGTTCTACAAGAAAGACATCGGCGACTTCTATATCCTGCCACACGAGTTCATGAAGCACAAATACGGGCGAGAATATGATCCCGCAAAGCTCACAGTAATTAGCTGGATACTACCCCAGACCGAGGCAACCAAACGAGACCACAGAAAAGAATCACACTTCCCAAGCGAGAGATGGGCACGATCAAGGATATTCGGAGAACAGGTAAACGTCAAACTCAGAAAACACATCGTAGAGATACTGGAGCAAAACGGGTACGACGCCGTTGGACCCATGATAAGCCCCCTCTGGAAGGGCGCCATGTCAGAGAAATATCTATTCGCTTCGACTTGGAGTGAGCGCCACGCAGCCTACGCGGCTGGGTTAGGCACATTTGGGCTCAGTGATGCATTGATTACCCCAAAGGGGAAGGCAATGAGAACTGGAAGCGTTATCGTTGACGCTGTCATACCTCCCACATCTCGACCCTATGAGCACCATAACCAGTACTGCCTCTTCTTGATGGATGGGACCTGTGGGAAATGTATCGAAAGATGCCCCATCGGAGCCATAACCGAGAAAGGTCATAACAAGGTGCTTTGCCAGAAATACGTCAACATGACCCGCCAATACGTACCCCGTCACTTTGGATTCGATGGCTATGGGTGCGGGTTCTGCCAAACAGCAGTACCTTGTGAGTCAGGGATACCAAAAAAAGAATAAAAAAATGGATGTTTACTGGGGATGCTCGGTAACGAGACCATCTTGGTCAACGGTCCCGCTCCACGCGAACTCGCCGTGCTCGACCTCAACCATATAGGTAGGCTTCCATACCACTGGCCAGCTGATCTTGATATTCCAGCCATCTCCGCTGTACTCTAGGCTCGATGAACCAAGTAGTCCTTCAGGGGTTGTGTTGGCGATGGACCACTCCTCGGTGATCTCAAGCTCGCTTGCCTCAGCATAATTCTCTTTCAGGTAATCGACGATGATGTTTACTGCTTCTTCGGGTGTGAGTATCGCAGGGCTATCTTCTCCTTGGTTGAACTCATTCCATGTATCATCGATTATTGCGTTCCTTACCTCTCCATCACTGACGGTTATTCTCGCCTTGTGTCCTGTGATTACCTGTGCAAGCACTAGGCCTGATCTATCACCGTAACCCGGGTGGCTACAGTCAAAGCTGATTTTAATGAAGTATTGTACCGGATAACTCTCCGCAATAACCACATCCTCTACAATCATGGTGCCCTCGATACCATCAAAGCTAAAGGTAGGCGCGTTTCTCAGCCACTCTAATGCTATCTCTTCGGCGTTCTCAGGGGTGTTCTGGTCTAGGAGTACCTCGTTTATCTCATCAAATACTCCATCAGTCCTTGCTGAGAGCACAACATCTTTCTGGACGACGATAACCATCTCGTGCTCTGTCAAAGCCGTCAAGACCATCTGTCCAGCACGGTTACCGTAGCCTCCGTTTCTGGAAGTGAACTTTATCGTCACAGACCACGCATAAGGCATCCTGAGCGTGTCTACATTCACTACATCAATTGTCTCCTCTATTCCATCAAAACTATAGGTTGGAGAACCCTTCAAAAACTGGGTTGCGCTTAATACCGCGTTTTCTTCCGTATATACATCTCCTTGTGTTCCAGCGTATATGCTAAGCGCTGGGAATAATCCGACTAGCGCGATTGCTATTATCGTGTTTAATGTCTTACTCATTTTGTTTCACGTTGTAAGAGACTCATGTCTTTAGTATAATTCCAGTGTTTAGAACATGTGTTTTAATGTTTAGAACACCGGGGTCTTGGGGGAAAACACATAAACTTCTGGGGTCCTACCATCTCAAAAGGAGCCAGATCAATGACTAGAGCACTGTTTGTCGGGAGATTCCAGCCATTTCACTATGGTCACCTGTATGCGATAGAGACCATCCTCAAAGAATGCGATAACCTGGTACTTGTAGTGGGGAGCGCCCAGATGAGCCACCAGCATGACAACCCCTTCACCGCCGGAGAACGAATAGAGATGATAAGGGCAGCGTTAAACGAAGCAAAAATACCCTCAGACAGGTATCTCATAATCCCAATTTCTGATGCCCCTGCGCATAGGGTCTGGGTAAGCGCTGTAGAGTCACAGACCCCCAGATTCGATCTGGTGTTCAGCAACCAGAGCCTGACTAAGAGGCTATTGATAGAGGCTGGATACGAGGTTAGACCCATCCTGTTCTATGAGCGCGGTAAGTATGAGGCCTCAGAGATAAGGCGACGGATACTGGAGGGTGAGGATTGGAGTGAATTGGTGCCCCCAGCAGTCCACCGAATAGTCTTGGAGATCGATGGGGAGAACAGGATCAAAGATCTGGACAAATCTGATTCCGTTAATAATGAGGATGATAACCATGGAGTACCTTGAATTAGATGAAGTTCTTCAAGACCGTTTCCCAGGTTTAGCAGCCCAAGTCATACGTTTCCATGATGTAAGCGTAAAAAGAGAGAACCCTGAGCTTGAGGCGTATAAGCTGGACGTCTATAAGGAGACCCAGAACAAGTGGGAGGTAGAGAAACTACGAGATGATCCAGAGTTCAGAGCCTATAGGGACTTTTTCTGGAAACTTGGAATAGACCCTACCAAGAATAGGCCAGCAGCAGAAGCCTTAATCAGGAGAGTTCTCAGGGACAGACCCATACCCAAGATCAATACATGGGTAGATGCATACAATCTTGTATCAATCACCACTGCAGTACCTATTGCGAGTTTTGACTTTGATCTCTTAGAGGGAAATCTTTTGATGCGAGAAGCCAAGGCCGGGGAGACGTTTCTCGGTATAGCTATGGATAAGCCAGTTGTTTTGAGTGGTGGGGAGGCGGTGATTCAGGATGATACACGATTGGTCGCCATCTATCCCTATCGTGACGCTGATTACAGCAAGGTTTCTCAGAACACGAAAAACGTTTTGATGCTTATGTGCGGTGCACCGGGCATCACCAGAACCACGTTAAACGCTTCTGCCAAGGAGGCTATGACGGTTCTTCCTAGGTACTGCGGCGGCACAGTAGAGTAAGCCATGATTGATATCGATGGCTCGATGATGGAGGGTGGCGGCCAACTCCTCCGGATGGCCACCAGGTATAGCGCCATACTAGGTGAGCCAAT
>CAZZFH010000162.1:0-5727 GCA_964653295.1 uncultured Candidatus Bathyarchaeia archaeon
CAGCAATTGAGCCGCATCCTCATAGGGTCTAATAATCTTCCTAAGAAGGGTATCATCGCCATCTTCTCTGAGGTCAACCGCCTCACTCAAATCATATAGAGTAAACAGATCAGACTCCGTAAAGGGACCACTGCGAGTCCTGCGAAGCTCCTGCATGTGAGCCCCGCATCCAATTACCTCGCCGACATCAAAGCAGAGCTTCCTGATATAGGTCCCACTCTGGCAAGCAACATTGAATAGCCAATTCTTCCCATCGCCCTCGATGAAATCGATCCTATAGATATATCGGGTCCTTAACCTACGGGAGACGCTGCTCCTGAGGGGTGGACGCTGATATATCTCACCAGTGAAAAGATCAAGAGTCTTGCGGATAGTTACCTCAGAGATTTCCTCATGAGTCCGCATTACACAGACATACTCTTTACCAGAGTCCAGTAGAGCCTGAACTATCTTGGTGCTATCCTGAAGCGTAACAGGCAAGACACCAGTAACCTTGGGGTCCAGGGTCCCACCATGGCCTACCTTATCCAACTCCAGTAGCTTCTTGATCCAAGCAGCTACCTCGTGACTCGTTGGTCCCGGTGTTTTATCGATCACAACCATGCCGAACCGGACATAATCGTTGATGGGTCTATCCTCGGGGGGGCACCCATACTTGGGGTTGGTCTCCTCTTCGGCTTTCACCCGTATTTCTCTGGTTATCTCCCAGACCGGCTTCTTCATAGAATACCATCACTCATGGGGCTCATTTAAAGGATAGGCTATCTGCGTCTCTCTTCTCTATCTTGCTTTCTCTCGTCTTGTATATGCTCGGCGTCTATCTTGTAGTTCTCCTCGTCATCCAGTCCGGCGCGAAGACTGGCATCCAAGAGGCTTTCGTCTTCCCAGAGAGTCTTCCCCTCATCAATGGAGGTATCAAGAGCATCTAGAAGCTCCTCAATGGAGGCGCTCATATCATCCAAGTCTGTGCTGAGTTCCTGCTCAAAATCACCACTGATCTCAGCGGCCAACCCTGAAGCATAGACCGCCTTATCCATAGCGTTCCCAAGGATTTTTCTTAGTTGTTCCAAGGCTATGAAAAGAAGATTGATTTCTCTGCTCATACTGAAGGCTTTGAACTGGTGTTCAATAAAGGATTCGATGAGGGCAGATTATAAAATAGTGAAACCCGTGTTCATAGGGAAGTAGATGATATCAAACGAGACAGCCAGAAAGCTAATGATCGAAAAACAAGGGATAGGGGATAAACCGGGAACCCCAGCAAAGAAACATGTTTATTCGATAATAGAGAACCTCGGCTGTCTCCAGATAGACACCATTAGTGTGGTTGAGAGGGCTCACTACCTAACATTATGGAGTAGACTAGGCAAATACGATAAAGAGCACTTGGACCGTCTCGCGTATAGGGATCGTAAATTATTCGAGTACTGGGCTCACGCTGCCTGTTACGTGCCAACAGAGCATTACAAGTACTATATCGAGTCCATGGAGGTACGTGAAAAAGAGCTATTATCCAGGCTCAAGAAACGCACAGGCAAAGGAAAAGAATTAATCGATCACGTGATCAAGCGGATCAAGGAGGAGGGTCCCCTTGCCTCCAAGGATTTTAGTTCCGAGAAAAAGAGGAAAGGCGGCTGGTGGAACAGGAAAGACGAGAAAGTCGCCATGGATTACCTCTATGGTGCAGGGATATTAGCGATAGAGCGTAGGCAGAATTTTCAGAGATACTATGATCTCACAGAGAAGGTGATGCCCACAGGGGTAGACACAGAGCCACCAACAGATGAGGATCGTGCCTGGTTTTTCATTGAGAAGACCATGGATTGTCTTGGGGTAATTCAGCCAAAGGAAGCACGAGAATATTATCAACACTGGGCAGTCAAACTAGGAAGAACCTCAACCCAGATAGAGGAACTAATCAAGGAGCAAGAAAATGTAGCCAGCTTTAAACTGGAGGGAACCAATTCAGCAAATTATTGTCTGGAGAAAGATGCCGCGAGGCTTGAGGTTATAGATGATGACTTCGGATTTGAGGATGTTCAATTACTGATCTACTTTGATAACTTCATGTGGAACCGGGAAAGAATCCAGCGCCTATTTGGATTCGAATCCAAACTCGAAATCTATCTGCCTGTAGAAGAACGAGTCTACGGCTATTATCATCTACCAGTGCTTTATGGAGATAAGATTGTAGCCCGGATCGAGCCCAAGATGGATCGCGGCGAAAACAAGTTAATAATCAGAGGATACTGGACGGAGCCGGGATTCAATGAGACAGAAGACTACCGCGATAAACTTTGTAAAAACTTGGAAGACTTTGCAGGCTTCCATGGGACAGAGACAATAGAGTGGTTAGACTAGGGTATCAGGTTTCTTCATGAGCCTTGTATTTAGCCCGGGCTCACCCTTGATGTTCAAAACGAAATCGTAAGCAGCCTCGGCGTTCTCATTTGGTCCCTCCACCAGATAGACCTTACAGCCCTCTCCACCATCGATACCTCCCCCCGCAACAGGGATGGCATCAACACCAAAGAGTAGCTTGAAAGCCTCCATCTCGGTAATTACCTGCCCATGAATAACCATTATACCGCAGGGCCAACCCATCGCCTTATCGAGAGCATTAGCACCCATTCTCATAGCCGCATCAGTCAGGCTTATGGGGACAAGCTTCTCAAGACCAGCGGGAATAATGCACTGGATACCATTCCTCACAATATATCCCCAAGCTGTACCTATGGTTCCGCCACCCGGACCATGAAGCAGTATCCCAGCTGCACCAAAAGGATCAACCGCATTAACCCCTTTGATGAATACATCATCTGGACCCATCTTTGCTAGATAGGGAACAAGCTCTGGTGTAGTGCACTCCGTTAATTCGCCCTGAACAAACACATAGTGTTTGTATCTTCCATCGGCAGTAGTGATACCTCCACCATCCTTGGTTACTACTCCGGCTGTAAACATGCCTTTATCAGGAATCTCTTTCCCCATTAGTTCCTCTGCTACATAGGCGTTCGTGGTGCTAGTCGCGATTATTACTGTGCCATTCTTGTAGGCGTATTGTACGTTCTCCATAAACGCAACGGCTTTGGCGATGAGTCTCTTGCCTTCTGCTGGGGTCAGTGTCAATTGTACCTTCATTCATTTCACTCAGTGTTATTGAGATGTGACTGGTGCTCTTTTAAAAAGGTAGCTCCAATGCATCAGAAGCATATTTTCCCTAAGACTTGGTAAGGTAGTAGAGTATTATAGAGCTTTTTGGAGATTGAATAAAATACCTGAAAATCATCAACTGACCCATAACAAAAAAACATGTTTTTACATATAGATGAAATATGAGGATTTTACTCAGCGGCACCTTCAGTTAATGCCTCTGCGAATATCTCACCAAAATCAGTGAGAGAAATCACCTTCATCTTACTACCTTTCTCAGCATCAACGAGTCCCTTCATCTCAAGCCTGGAAACGATCCTGCTAAACCTGTTCCGCAGAGTACTATTAGCAGCCTTGTAGCCGAACCACCTGATAATATCGCTGATACTCTCTGCCTCACCACCATTCTCTCTGAGAAGCACTAGTAGCTTCTTCTCGCGCTCCCACTCCTTCTCCTCATGCTTGCTGCTGGGCTCAAGCCTGTACCCAGGAAGCTTGAGCTCAGTTGGGTCTCGGCTCTCTTGTTCCCTGTTGCGCTCGAACCATGCCTCGAATTCTGGGTCCCCTGGTTTTCCTTGCACATACCATGCAGGCTCTTTGGAGGGAACACTGTAGACCCGTGCGTTCCTAAACATTAACGCGGTGGTCAACGCTATCCCCATTGTGAGGTTTGTTGTACTAGTGATGTCTATTAGAACATCTTCGCCTATCTCTCTTGCTTGATGCAAGATTCTGTAGATGGTGCGGAATGCGCTACGTTGCTCCATTGGGTTATAGGGCACCATTATTGGGTCTAGTATCTCGAGCTTGTTTCTGAGTTCTTCGGCGTTTGTCTTGCTCATATAACTGAAGACAGGTGGACCGTCATCCACCCCGGGTTCACTGTAGAGCAGGTATAGCTTTGTTATTCCATGTATCTTGCTCCAGTATCGTATACCGTCGAAGGCTCTACGGTAATGTGTTCCAACGAGACAGATGATGATAGTCATATATTTACACCGAATAATTCAGGTTTCTTCGAATAATGTAGAACACACAGGATATATAAAATCTCTCGAAACCATTCCCTATCATTACAATGATTCAGCTATTATGTGACAATCACACCAATGATGATTTTATCGTGATTATTCACCCCAACCTATCTTATGGGTATTATGCTGGGAATCGTCACGGTAATATACGACGATTCACGTATTAAACATCCTAGGATTAGTGTGCAGTATACATTTGACACACTAGAGGTTGCGTAAAATGAAGATCACTGTATATTCACTGCCTGATTGCCCAAAATGCGAAAAACTGAAAGAATATTTGAAATCGCAGAATATTGAGTTCGAGGCAGACTGGTTTGATACGAAAAACCAGACAGATTTTGTTATGATGAATATGTTCGGAAATCCACCGATTCTTACTCTTGGGGATAAGGAAGAGGTAAAGCCCTCTGAGGAGCTATTCAAGGAGGGGACGTTAATGGAAGGAAGAGTTATGGAGATGTTGAAGCTTGGCTAAGCATAGAGATTTACCACAAGATCAAAGAAGGATAGATGAATTTTTCACAGGCAGCCTATTTATGGGGATGCCCATGGTTCACACAACAGATGGATATCTTGTGCCATGGGATAAGAGCCGCATCGTAGATATGCTAGCGAAAGAGACGACGCTAGCTGAGGAGATGTTTGATATACCAGCTATCAGTGAGTTATCGGCAGAAAAGATCGCCGACGAGGTTGAGAGAAGATTCAGACTCACAAAGCCTAGATTCGTATCAGGCCCAATGATCAGAGAGGTTACTAACAACCTGCTCTTAGAATGGAGCCACGAGGTTCCTGAGTTCGGTATCTATAGGAACCTACTCTCAAGGGTAGGCGCGCCAGTGTATGATGCTTATCAGATCGATACAGGTGGTGGGTTCGAGAGCAAGGAGAACGCTAATCTCCAGCCAAACCCTGAGACTGTTCACAAGAAGAAAGCTGACAGGTTGAGTAAGGAGCAATATCTCTTACTGATGGACCCGAAGCTGGCTACGGCACATACCAAGGGAGATATTCACATCCACACATTGGAGTACTTTGGTACACGTCCATTCTGTCAAGACTGGGACCTCAGATACTTCCTCTACTATGGACTGGTGCCAGACGGTCTAGGATTCCGCAGCAGCGTAGCGGGCCCAGCCAAACAGCCAGAAGTAGCTATACTCCACAGCGTCAAGGTCTTGGCAGCGGGACAGACCAACTTTAGTGGCGGACAGGGATTCATGTACTATACGCTGTTCCTTGCTCCATTCTTACGTGGACTGACTTACAAGAAGATCAAGCAACTCGCGCAGATGATGTTCTATGAACTAACTCAGACCTATGTAACTCGTGGAGGTCAACTGGTCTTCAGTAACATCCAGCTACCCATGGGTGTACCAGATATCTGGAAAGACGTACCAGTTGTAAAACAGGGACAGGTAGGACCCGAAACATATAGTGATTATGAGGACGAGGTGCAGATGTTCTTCAGGGCAATCAACGAGGTCGCCCTTGAGGGAGACTACTGGGGAAAACCATTCAACTTCCCAAAGAACGA
>CAZZFH010000163.1:0-5687 GCA_964653295.1 uncultured Candidatus Bathyarchaeia archaeon
AGGCTTCAGTGGAGTCTCTGCTGAGGGCGATAGCTCTCAAGAAATGATACTCGGCGTCATTGGGCTTATCTATTGATATGAAAAACCTTGCATAACTTAGATGGTTCTCCATTGTGTTTGGGAATATCTCCTTGCGGGACTTGGGAGATGCGACGCCTTTTGGTGTGAGCTGTTTGATCATTTTTATTGCTTTTTGGTTTGATTTCTTTGTCTGGCTCAATCGCTCAACCAACTCGAAGAGAGCCTTTACCTGGGATGGAGCAGCTATTGTCTGACTTTCCGCAATCTCGATAAGTTGTTTTGCGAGGGGCTCGTTTTTTCCCTCATTTTCGGCTACCCATGTAGAGAGCTGGATGACACCAATTAGATCTCCCCGCTCTGCCATCCTGCTGATAAGCTCTATGTACACTGACAAGGGTAACCACTACAATGGTAGCGGCTTGTGTTTTTCTCTTTTATGGGTTAAAGTTCACCTACATAGTAGAGAATAGGAGAATTGTAGAGTAGAACTCTCTGTGACTTGTTGAAGATTATTGATTCCATTCCTCTTTTAAAATACTGTAAATGGCGCCATCCATATATTCACCTTGAATCAACACAGCTTTCCTCTTCAATCCCTCAAATTTTAAGCCAGCTTTCTCTAGGACCCTGATTGATGCTATGTTCTTCGGGTTGGACTCGGCTTGAACACGGACAATATTCTTGGTCTCGAACAGGTGGTTTACGAGCAGCTTGACAGCCTCAGTTGTATATCCATGCCCCCTATAATCAGGATGTAGAATGTAGCCAAGCCAGTAATAATCACCCTGTGGACCTGTAACGATTTGTCCCATGGGTTTTCTTTGCTTATTCTCTATTACCCACCATTCAGCGTTCTTTTCTTGGTTGAACCATTTCTCTATCTGGTCATGGGTGAAGAACTCGTGGGGCTCGAATGGACCCTTGTATTCTGGGTCATTGTTCCACTCTGTGAACCAGTCCAAGTCTCTGGACACCAGTGGTCTGATGTTTACCCGTTTTCCTTCTATCGTTTTTCTCGCCTCGGTGGGTAATTATTTCAACCCTGATGCAGTTTCTATTGTATGTCAATTGGTGAAGAGTATAAGAGTCTCGTCATCCGGGATGCAATGATAATAAATGGCAAGGGCACGCCCCCATATGGGCCCTGCGATATCGTGATTGAGGATGGAAAGATCAAAGAGATTGTCAATGTAGACACCATAAGTCTTACACGATACAAGATCAAGCGACCGGAAGCCGAGAAAATAATCGAGGCAAAAGGAATGTATGTGACTCCGGGTCTCGTGGACATGCATATCCACATCAATATCGCCGATGAAAAGTGTGGTCCCAAGGGAACAGAATACGCATACAAGCTATGCCTAGCGCATGGGATAACCACCATCAGGACCTGCGGCTTCGGGACAGATGAAAAACTCTTAGAACACAAGAAGCTGAGCGAAGAGAACGAGATCGTTGCCCCACACATAATGGTGCTTGGCAGCTGGCCAGCTGAAGCCCACACCGTTGAAGAGTCTCGGGAAGCTGTTAGGAAGTTCAAAGAGCTTGGTGTGGATGGGATTAAGATGATTCCCCGTCCTCATGTGACGGCTGAGATGCTGGAGGCTATCGCGGATGAGGCGCGAAAGATAGGGTTACCAGGCGGGATAGCCATTCATCACGCCCAGAGCAGCGAGTTAAACGCACTTACTACAAGTAACGCCGCCAAGGAGAGACTCAGCATCGAGCACACCTATGGTATACCACAGGCGGCTCTCCCGGGGACCCAGAGCTTCCCCCCCGAGTATAACTATAGCAACGAAGTGGATCGCTTCAGGCTCAGCGGATATATCTGGACAGAAGCCGACCAGTACCCGGATAGGGTCAAGAAGGTTTTCGATACATTGCTGGAGAACAAAACGGTCTGGGACCCCACTATGGTGGTCTATGAGGGGCACAGAGACTATGAGAGGGTAAAATCACTGCCTTGGCACGAGAAATATACTGTGAGGCAGCTCTGGGAAGCCTATAGTCCGAGTCCGGGTAGGCATGCGACGCATTTCTTTAACTGGAAGACCAGTGACGAGATCGCCTGGAAGCAGAAATACAGGATATGGATGAAGTGGGTCAAATACTTCTTTGATAACGGTGGTAGGCTGGTGGCTGGCAGCGATACTGCTTTTATCTATGCCTTGTTTGGCTTTGCACTTATCAGGGAGCTGGAGTTATTCCAAGAATCCGGTATACATCCCATTGATGTTATCAAGATTGCTACCACAAATGCGCACAAAACCCTTGGAAACACTGAGCTGGCTAATGGTATCAGGCAGGGGGCTCCCGCCGATCTGGCTATAATTGATGGTAATCCACTGGATAATTTCAAGGTAATGTATGGAACAGGTGTAAACCTCTATGGAGAGGATGGGATAACAGTCACTCATGGTGGTGGGGTACGTTGGACCTTAAAGAATGGAGTAATATTCGACTGTAAGGCACTTCTCAGAGATGTAGAAGAATACGTCGTTTCTCAGGGACCTAAATAATCTCATATTTCTACAGCGGTGAGGTAGCCTACCCAGCTCTCCTTCACCCTAACAGTCACATAGCTCCCAAGGGGTGCATCAGTCTTCAACGCTATTGCCTTGTAGGCATAGTTTCTGCCTACCTTGGTCCCCTTTTTACCATGCTCAGTCAATAGAACCTCGCCTTCCCAGCCAACCCATTTCTGCCCAACATCAACGGCGAGTGTTTTCCAGAGCTTGGTCATCATCCTTGACCGCTCCTTAGTATCCCTTCCATGGAGTCTTCCCGGCATCTTAGATGCGTCTGTTCCGGGTCTTTCCCAGAAGCGGTTGATGTTTAGGACATCTGGTCTGAGCCACTTGATAAGGTCCAAAGAGTCTCGGAACTGTTCCATGGTCTCCCCGGGGAAGCCACAGATGATATCTGTGCTTATCCCGATATCTGGGTAGGCTTCTCTGAGCCTCTTTACCACGTCTTTGAATTCCTGTACCGTGTATCTTCGCCTCATCTTTGCGAGTATCTCATCGTTTCCAGCTTGGATCGGTATGTGGATAAACTGGTATAGTTTTGAGTTCTTCATTGACTCAAGCATATCACCCAATACAGGCTCAAGCTGATTGGGGGTAGTCATGCCTACACGAACCCTGAAATCCCCCTCAATGGCAGTGATCATATCCAGAAGCTCTGGTAGCCTCACGCCATTATCATCATAAGTCGCAGTGTCCTCTGCTGTTACCCAGACCTCTCGGCAGCCATCCTCTATGGCTGAACGTACGTCCTGCACTATTTTCTCTGCGGGAAAGCTGTAAAGATGCCCTCGGGCAAACTTGACTATACAATAACTGCAATTCCCCAAGCAGCCTGTGCTGATGGGTGCTATATGAATCAGTTTGTTCTCGCGTACCCTTGGTAGACATGTCCTGTCTGTTGCCTCCCCATCGATATAGGTTACCTGTTCGCCGTTCAATGTGTGGGTTACTGCCGCTTGGATGTGCTCAATATCATCGGGTCCTACAAGACTGGCAGTCGGCACGAGTTGTTTAACCTGTTTGGTCATTGATTTTGGCATGCACCCAGCGACGATGAGGGGTTTTCCGGATGCCCATAGTTCGCGTAGCTCCTTTGAGACCTTTTGCTCTGTTGGGGTCTTGACTACACATGTCATTACAATGTTGATGTCTGCTTCACTTGGAGCATCTACGAAGGTGTGTCCGTTTTCTGTGAGTGCGCCTTTGGCTATCTCTGCGTCTGCTTTGTTTGCGCTGCATCCATAGGAGTTTAGGTATATTTTGGGCATCTAGGGTCCTTCTTTGGTGGTGTTTGGCTTCTTTTAAACGGTGCGGGATATGTATGTATTTAAAGTATTTATTTTTCGGGTTTTGTTTTTTGGAGCTTATCTAAAAGTTTATTTAAATTGTGCTAATGTTATGTGATGCGGGTTATTGCTTTTTTTTAGTTATTTTTTGTTTTTTCTGGAGCGTTTTTTGTTGTTTTTATTGCATTTGGTTTTTTGTCATTTTTTTGTTGACAAAATGAAGTTACTCTCAAGTGGTGAGAGTGTTGTAAGTTGGTCTTATTTATTGAGAATAATTAATATGTTTAACGCAACTCAGCATGTTGATGTTTTACGAGATGTTATTAGATTTGTCTTATATTCCTAGGATAACGCCGATACACTCACCTAAATGAGACAAAACGGGTTTGTGTATGACATTATATGTCAGGCAGATAATGGGGGAGTAATAAGAGACATGGTATTAGTTGAAAAGGCGCTCAACTGGGCGCGGACAGATATCGTAGGGGAAACAAGACGCATTCTTCTAGGTGAACCCAAACCAGTACTCGACTTAACTGGATTAATCAAGGGGGTAATGGCACTGGAAGAAGTAGGACTATACAATATGGAAGAGAACGTGGGCAGAACAACCACAAAGATCGACCTAGGTATCAACCTCTACAATATGGAAGACTGGGACTAACCAGTTCACCTTTTTTTCTATCTAAAATGCTTACTAAACCACTCAGTAATGCGTGTATAGGATCCACCAATAGTAGTCCTACCTAGTCTTATCGCCTTGAGAACATCATCAAGCATAGGGGACTCGGACTCAACAAGGGTATATGATCGCCCAATAGTCTCTGGGATATGCGAATCACTCCCTCCAGTCACCGGCAGACTTAGCCTATCAGCGAGCTTCTGATTCAAACCACAAATATAACCATAGGGAATCTGAGCGCTGTTGGCTACCTCAATAGCATCAAAGCCTGCACCTTCAACTTGATTGATGTTTACCCAGCTCCTTGGGAGACCATAGGGATGTGCAAGAATAGCCAGAGACCCTTGATCGTGTATCAGCTCAACGGTCTCCATCATGCTGAGGTCTTGCTCAACAAGCTCTGTAGGGTCCAAGGCTAAGATATGAGCACCCTTTGCTGAGATTTCTAGGGCCGGTACGAAGGTTAGGTCTCCTGCTTTGTCTTTTGCTTCTTGGAGTCCTTCTATTGTATCGTGGTCTGCTAGTGCGTATCCATTGAAGCCCAAGTCACGGATTCGTGAGGTGATGGTGTCTATTGTGTTGTGACTGTCTATGGAGTGTGTCGAGTGTATGTGGAGATCTAGTTTGAGCCGCAAGCTTGTCACCTGAAATTAACCATGGTATCATATAGTTTTAGTGAAGCCTAGACTAGTCGCTCATATTCTCTGTTGAACTGCTTGGTTAATCTAGCCTTTTCTTCAGTGGATATGAAGCTAGTCTCAATGGAATCAAGCCCTATCTGGTGCAACTCTTTGACGCTGAAGCCTAGTTCGTTATGCAGCTGGATGTACTCGTTATTCATATCCGTCCCAAACATGGGGGGATCATCCGTGTTGACACTAACCTTGATACCAGCATCGATAAAGCTACGAATAGGATGAGCCTTGAGGTTCTTGACAGCCCCTGTCCGAAGGTTACTTACTGGGCAGCACTCGATACTGATCCCTCTTTTAGCGATCTCCGCGATCAAAGCTAGATCATTGCCAGCAGCCACACCATGGCCTATACGCTCGGGCTTCAAATGCTCAATGCACTCCCAGACATAGTCTTTCCCAGCGCCTTCCCCCTGATGGGCTACAAGGTGCAACCCCATCTCTCTCGCCCGCAAATATGGCTCAGCGTATGGTC
>CAZZFH010000164.1:0-5663 GCA_964653295.1 uncultured Candidatus Bathyarchaeia archaeon
CCAGTGGTCCAAGGAGACGGCTGAAGAATCAATAAAGGTATCCCAGAAGACGATCCTAGAAACCCAGCGGTTATCGCGGATAACGTCGGAGATAACGTAGGTGACTGCGCTGGATCAGGAGCAGACCTATTCGACTCATATGTTGCAGCGATAATGGCTGCGATGATTCTTGGAGGAGCTTCTCAGATCCCATATCTTGTTACCGTCCCACTTATTTTCGCTGGATTAGGAATATTTGCATCCATAATCGGGATTGCGATTGTTAGGGTTGGTAAAGATGACAATCCAGGCAAGTCATTGAACATGGGAACATATGTTACAAGCATCTCATTTGCTGTGTTGACATACCTGGTTACATATTTCCTTAATTATGATGTAAAAATCTGGTACTGCAATATAACGGGGTTACTAGCAGGAATAGTAATTGGAATGACCTCTGACTATTATACTTCAATCGAGCGTACACCCGCCAAGCTCACAGCAGAATCAGCCCAGACAGGAGCCGCTGTAACCATTCTAACCGGTTTCTCATATGGATTAATCAGCTGTTTCCCAGCCCTATTAGGCATAGGCGTAGGTTCAGCAATAGCATTTACAATTTATGGTGTATATGGCGTAGGAATAGCAGCAGTTGGAATGCTTAGCATCGCTGGTATCATCATCGCCGGAGACGCATATGGACCTATTGGAGACAACGCAAGGGGAATCGCGGAGATGGCTCACCTCGGAGACCGTGTACTCGACTTGACAGATGAGATTGATGCAGCCGGAAACACAACAAAGGCAATCACGAAAGGGTTCGCTATTGGAGCAGCAGGTTTGACCGCCATCGCTCTACTTGCATCCTATCAGCAGATTGTTCAGGATTTGATCCAGCAGACAATTAGCTTCGATTTGATGGACCCACTGGTCATGATGGGTGTATTCGTCGGGATGAGCATCCCAATCGTCTTCTCAGCAATGATCATCTTGGGCGTCTCAAAGAACGCATACAGGATGATCGAGGAGGTTCGTAGACAATTCAAAGAGATCCCTGGACTGATGGAGGGTACAGCGAACCCAGACTACGCCACATGCATCAGCATGGCGACAAAAGGAGCGCTAAAGGAATTATTCCCACTGATTATCTTCAGCATCATGGCGACACTTGTACTCGGATTCATCGGAGGAATACGAGCCATAGCAGGATACCTCAGCGGAGCAATCTTTAGCGGATTCTTCCTAGCCATACTCATGGCGAACTCTGGTGGTCTCTGGGACAACGCAAAGAAATACATAGAATCTGGTCACTATGGTGGCAAGGGCTCTGATGCGCACAAGGCAGCGGTAATCGGAGACACTGTTGGTGACCCATTCAAGGACACAGCAGGGCCATCACTGAATACTTTGGTGACGGTTATCTCACAGATCGCCTCATTATTCGCTCCACTGTTCATTCTCTACGCCCTTATAGGCGTCTAAGTTCCCTTTTTCCCTATACCTTTATTAATTTGGACCAATGTACTTTGATAGCCCATCAGGGAGAAAAACATGATGTACAGATATCTCAAAGAAGCATGGAAACGCCCCAAAGACAGCTACATCAAAGAAGTAATGGTGCAGAGGGCAATTGTATGGAGAAGACAGCCCTCATCCGTTAGGATCGATAAACCAACTAGACTGGACAGGGCACGTGGCCTTGGATATAAGGCAAAGCATGGCGTCATCGTTGTTAGGACTCGTGTCCGTCGCGGTGGTAGGAGAAAACTAAGACCAGTATTGGGTCGCCGCCAGAAACGTATGGGTGTCAAGAAGTTTACTCCAGCGAAGAGCAAGCAGCTTATCGCGGAGGAGAGGACTGCTCGTAAGTACCCCAACATGGAAGTGTTGAACAGTTATTGGGTTTGGCAGGATGGTCGGTATAAATGGTATGAGGTTATCCTCGTTGACCCGAATCACCCAGCGATTAAATCCGATAAGGATCTAGGCTGGATAGCCAACTAATTCTCTAAACCAATTCTCAAAGTTTTTCAGCCTAGTGGAAACTAGGTTAATCATAGTTTGTCTTTGCGTAGCTGCCTTTCATGGGTAGTCTCCCAAGTACCATTATCTCTGTATTCATCTTCAATATGAGATAGGAATAGTTCACTAGACCTATTTTCATGATCCTGCGGACACTGTAATTGATCTGCATTTTTCCGCTGAGCTTTACGTCGCCTTTCTTCTTGATTCGTTTGAATATCTCAACATCATCGCCGTAAGCAAGAGGCATATAACCACCCATATCAAGGAATACTTTTTTCTTGAAGGCTGAGTTGGCGCCACACAGGTGGTATTGACCGAATACCGCCATTATCATGAGCATCATGTTGGCTGTTTCAAAGATGGCTCTGTAGATCAAGATATTGAGCCAATTCATATCCTGCCAGTCAAAGGGCTTCAAGATACCTGTTACTGCTACAGTGTCATCATCAAACTGCTTCAATATGGACTCTACCCAGTTCGCATGGGGCTCGCAGTCCGCATCAGTAGTAGCAACTATATCGTGTTTGGCTGCCTTGAATCCGTCGTTTCTGGCTCCTCCAACACCCTCACTGGTCTGGACCATGACGATATCAGCGTACTCTTCGGCTATCTCTCGGGTTTTATCTGTGCTGTCGCTGTCTACAACGATAATCTCGATCTGGTCTCGTGGGATGGATTGGTTATTCAATGCTTTTAGGCATCGCTCTATGTTTTTTTCTTCATTGTACGTAGGTACCACTATCGATATCACAGTTCACCCTCTCCTAGCGTTTTTTCCAGATAGGATTGCTTTATCCATGTTGTAGTATTCCCATTCCCCAAATCTTCCGATCGGTATTATATTATGGGCAACAAGATACTCGTGAATAACCTTTACGTTTTTACGGTGATATAGATCGTAGATTACGTATGCGTATTTGAAACCTATAGCCTCACAGATCTCTATCTCATCATTTTCTGTGATGATCTTCACCTGTACGAGGTCCTCTAGGACCTTTTTCTTGGTCTCTTCGAGGTCTATTACTTTGTCTCTGTAGGTTACCTCGACCAGTATGCTACTGCAGCCCGCGGGGGTGGTGTATGGGCTAAAGTTCATTGGGAAGCTGATCCTGTTGAATATCAGGCCCTTCTCTGGGAAGTATAACCAGTGCTTGTCTGTGATATCTGGTCTCTTGACTCCTACCATGACGCAGACGAGGCTATTGTAGACTAGGTTATCTGCCGCTGTTTGAACTTCCTCTGGGATATCATCCATCATAGTGACGATTTCAGGCAATGGGAGGGATGATAGCGCCTTCTCTGATTCGATGCTCTTCTCCACATCATCCTCAACATACCGCGTCTCTACGCCTTTGGGTGATGGGTTGAACCAAGTGGCTTCTGCTCCAAGCTTCACTGATAGGTTCTCTGCTAGGCTGTCTGCGAGTGCCCCTATTCCTCCTTGTTTTGGGTACCAGAACTCTGCGTTAGGTCCATAGTCTAGGGGCTGTGGGGCTTCTGCTCCTCTCCGAATCTCTTCTACGCTGGGGGATGGTATTCTGCCGGCTATCCACTCTGTGTTCATGGACTTTAGTGGGTATTTCCATATCTTCTCGTTGTATGGTACCATGTAGTGTTTGGCGATTCCAGAGCCCATTGTGGTTTGTATCCATTCTTTGAAGTTCTTGGGTTCAATGTGTGGTCTGTCTATTACGCCTTGTATGCATTCTTCCTTGATTTTCGCTGGGAGTGGGTGGAGGTTTGCCTCGAATGGGTACTTGACGTAGGTGTCGTTCATGTAGATGTATGCTCGGCGGGTATGGGTCTGGAGGTTGTCTCCTAGGAGGCTGTGGAATAGTTCTCTTGTGTAGGGGTTTCTTGTGAATAGTATGTGTGGGGCATAGTCGAATGTATATCCGTTGATGTTGGTGCTCCTACACAAGCCACCAACTTGGTTTTCTCTCTCAAGCAGAGTGTATTCTGTTTTGAGGTGATATGCCGCGCTGAGCCCAGCGAGCCCAGCACCTACTATCGTAATCATAGAGCATTTTACTCGTTAAGGAAATGCAATATAATCATATCGCCTGCGATAACACGTAAATTTTGATAAATTGGTTAGGGTTTGAAGAATTTGATAAGCTTCTCAGCCACAATGGTGCTGTTGCCTATCTGGGCTTCCTCACTGCCCGCTCCGATGTGTGGTGTGCAGATTACGTTTGGTTTGCAGACTAGTTCCTCGTCTGGTTTTGGCTCCTGCTCAAAGACATCCAGTGCAGCGCCTTTGACTTTTCCAGTGTCCAGTGCTTGTTTGAGGGCTGCCTCGTCGATGATGCCTCCTCTGGCTGCGTTGATGATGTAGACTCCGTCTTTCATCTTGTTGAATTGGGGTGTGCTGATCATGTGTCGTGTCTGGGGTAGGAGTGGTACGTGGATGGTGATGAAGTCGCTCTCCTTGTAGAGTTTATCTAGTTCTACTGCTTCTGCGTCTATCTCTTCTACGAAGTGGATGAGCTTGTCCATCAATACATCATAGGTGATAACGCGCATACCTAGACACTTTGCCTTCTTACCAAGGGTATACCCGATCCTACCGAATCCGATGATGCCAAGGGTCTTGCCCTGTATCTCGAAGCCAGTGAGCCGGTTCTTCTCCCACTTGCCTTGCTTCATCCCTGCGTCTGCTTCGGTGATCATCCTTGCCATGTTGAACATCATGCCCAGCACTAGCTCCGCTACTGCGTTGCATGGCGCCTCAGGGCTATTGAAAACCTCAACTCCCTTATCTTTCGCATAGGGTAGGTCAACATTATCGAGTCCTACTCCTGCGCGTGCTATGGCTTTGAGGTTTTTTGCTGCGTCCAGTACCTGTTTGGTTACCTTGGTACGGCTCCTGATGACCATGGCATCGTATGTGCCTATTTTTTTGATGAGCTCTTCTGGGGTTATCTCGGTGTCGAGGTCTAGCGTGAATCCAGCGTTTTTTAGCATCTGGACCCCGTCCTGGTGGATGGTGTCGCATATTAGGATCTTTACCAACTCTTTATCTCCTTGATTTTGCTGATACTATCTGGATGATATCATTCTCCTCTAGGATATAGGTATCTCCCAGCCTCCGTTTGGTGCGTGCGTCTACGGCGTGTATGAAGCTTTCTGCTAGCTCTGTGTGAATTATGGCTGCGAATTGTTTGGCTGTGGTGCCTTTGGGGACTAGGAAGCAGTCTGGTAGTACGTGTCCGTGGTGGTTGGTGAGTTTCTCTGCGTCTTCTACTGGGTATACTGTGATCATGTCGAGTAGGGTGTAGAAGGCTGTGTTGAGTACTTCTTGGAGTCCTGTGCCTCCATATTTCTTGAATACTTTTTCTCTTATTATTTCTAGGGCGCCTAATTGTCCCTTGGTTAGCTTCTCAGGGTCCTTTACATTGAAGTCATTGTCCCCCGGGGTATAATCTACCAAGCCTGCTTCTGCTGCCCGTCTTAATGCTAGTTCTGCTTCTGCGCAGGTAGGTACTACGAGGTATCCTGCTTCCCTGATTCGTTCTACGTTTTTGTCTGCGCCTTCTCTGTCGGCTTTGTTGGCTGCTACTATGAGGGGTTTGCTGGCTTTTCGTAGGTTGATTATGAAGTGCTCGAATTCTTCTTCGGTCCATTTAGCGCTGTTGAAGCCGTTTATCCCTGCATCG
>CAZZFH010000165.1:0-5653 GCA_964653295.1 uncultured Candidatus Bathyarchaeia archaeon
AAAACCCCAGAAAGAACTCACACCCACAGGCAACAGTACACTCAACCCATTCACAGAACCAGTAGCCCATGTAAAAACAGGCGAAATAATAGAAGTATCAACATGGGACGCCTACGGCGGAATCATCAACCCAAATAGGACTTTCCAAGAGGCAGTAGAGCAGGGGCTCGCGGGGGCGCTGAACCCAGTGACTGGACCCATCTATGTTGAGGGCGCAGAGCCCGGTGACACATTGGCGGTGGAGATACTGGATATCGTGCTTCCAGAGTGGGGTGGATCAAGCATCATACCCGGTTTCGGGGCACTCGAGGGATGGCTTAACCTAATGGAGCCCAGAACCAAGATCAGCTATATCCAAGAAGGAAAAGTGATCTACGAGACAGACCACGGCAAGACAATAGAGCTCAAAGCCGATCCCTTCATCGGCACCATCGGCGTCAGCCCATCCTACGAGGCTATTCAGACATTAGCACCCGGACCCCATGGTGGAAACATGGATTGCGCCGACGTTCGACCAGGGAATACATTGTATCTACCAGTAACCCAGAAAGGCGCCCTTTTCGGACTGGGTGATGTTCACGCTCTCCAAGGCGATGGGGAGATCTGTGGTACAGCCGTTGAGATCGGGGCAGTAGTCAAGCTCAGGTTCAGTGTATTAAAGAAAACAATCGCTTGGCCAAGGATAGAATCAGAGGACATGATAATGACTGTATGCAGTGCGAGACCATTGGAGGATGCTGCAAGGCTAGCATATCGGGAGCTGATTAACTGGATGGTCTCTGATTATGGCTGGGACAGGGATGATGCCTACATGTTCTTGAGCCTTGCAGTCAAAGCGAGAATAGCCCAGATCGTAGACCCATTATACACCGTGGTAGCTAAGATTCCCAAGAAACTAATCTAGTTTTTTCAAGGCATCCTGCCACATTTTTTCTGTTCTAATCACCAAGTTGATTCTCTGTATTTCTTCTTGATAACTCTCGAACTCCTCATCCGCCTCAAGAATCATCAACGCTAACTGGTTTTTCTCAGCCGCTATACACGCTATCTTGTAGCCTCCAGACCTGAGCTTGATGTCCCTAGCGTGCTTCTCCTCAACCATATCGAAAACCATGTCAATGACTTTGCTCGAGACCTCCTTAGGTAGCTCCCAGTCTGCTGGATGGGTCTTCATCTGTTTCCGTAAAAACGACTTGGTAATAACAGCTACTCTGACTGCATGAGGCTGTGGAGCTTTTTCCTCATTATCTATTGCTGGGCGTCCCTCAATCAGGCTGTTGAGGTGCTCTCTCCTCAACCGAATATACTCCAATGGCTCGATCTCATCATTCTTCAGAAGATCATCTATCTCCTTGAACCTCTCATTCACCCTCGCCAATCTACTATCATCAATAGCAGGCAATGAGAAGCTGTGTTGAGCATCCATAGAGGCATGAACCCCTCCAGACTGTTTTTTCTGAATCTCCAACTCGGTCTTCCATGCTTTGATGCACACCTGACACGTCTCAAAGGGAATATTAGGTGCCTTGAATGGGCAGTCTCTACCGGCCACAAAGATGCATTTCTTCTGCTTACTCATTCAAACCCATCCCATGATATTATTTATCCCAATATAGGCTCTAAATTCTCGAAGCTACTCATAAAGCCTTACCCTTTTTGATATTCGTGTAACAAACAAAGGAGAAACCGGAACTAGGCCCAGTTTAATCCTTTTTCCCCTTATTTTAGATAACTTTTTTATCTTGTTCCTGTGGTTAAGAGTTGCTGAACCAGATAGGACTATGTATATATGTCAGTACCTGTTATGGTTCAAACACATCTGGGAAGAAGAAAAATGACAACCGCATACGATGTACCAGCAGACGTACTAATCGACAGGATCTCCGGGTACTTGAAAGAGAACATACGCGAGATTCAGCCACCTGAGTGGTCAGGCTATGTAAAGACTGGAAGCCAAGCTGAAAGAGTACCCCAGAACCCCGACTGGTGGTATGTTAGGAGCGCCAGCATCCTGAGAAAACTCTACATGAATGGACCAGCAGGAGTCAGTAGACTCAGGAAAGAATATGGTGGAAGGAAGAGGCGAGGCGTTAGACCCGCTCACTTCGCGAAAGCTGGTGGAAACATCATCAGGACTATCCTGCAGCAGCTAGAACAAGCAGGATTATCACAGAAAGACGGTATCAAGGGAAGAGTTGTTTCTGGAAAAGGCAGGAGTCTACTCGACGCTATGTCCACCCAGATAAAACGCGACCTAGATAGAGAGCGTCCAGAACTTCAACATTATTAAGTGAAATCAAATGTCTTCAGACGAGGAACTAGCCGCAATAAGGCAACGCAGAATGGCAGAGCTGAGAGCCCAAAGGGGACAACAGGAGCAAGTAGCGGAAGCACAAGCTCAAGCCCAGGCCGACGCAGAAGCCCAGAAGCAAGCCCTTATGCGCAAGATCCTCACACCTGAAGCAAGGCAAAGACTCCAGAACGTAAAGCTGGTTCGACCAGACTTTGCGGCTCAGATAGAGATCCAGCTTCTCCAGCTGGCTCAGTCTGGGAGAGTGCCTTTGCCCATAACCGATGATCTTCTCAGGAAGATGCTTGAGCAGATACAGAGCCAGCAGACCAAGAGGGACATCAACATTAGGAGAGTATAAGAAAAATGGCAAGGAACAAACATTTGGCTTACAAGCTACGTCTTGCGAAAGCAGGCAAGGCAAAGAAATCAGTGCCCGCATGGATCATCGCCAAGACAAAGGGTGAGATCAGGTGGAGCCCACAGAGTAGACGCAACTGGCGAAACAGGAAACTAAGAGCATAGGAGATATAAGCGATGTCGGAAATGGAACGAATCTATACTGTACCTCTGGGGAGGGCGTGGATTGCCCAGAAATTCCGTAGGGCAGAGAAAGCCATGTTTGTGCTCAAGCAATTCACTGAGCGCCACATGAAGCCAACAGAGATCATAATCGACCCAAGCGTAAATGAGGCCATCTGGGCACGCGGGATCAAGAACCCACCGAGGAAGATCCGAGTCAAGATGACCAAGGACGGCGAAGGCGTAGTCACCGTAGAACTAGCAGAGGCACAGAAATGAGCGTAAAATTATACAGAATACAGGGCGAGATAATGAAGAAACACTTCTTCGAGCCACTTACATTCAATAAACTTGTCTCAGCAGCCAAAGAGGAGCACGCGTTGGAGCGAATCTACGCGGAGCTTGGAAGCCGTCACAGGGCCAAGCGCTACGAGATAAACATATCAAGCGTAACCATCGAAGAGCAGGAAGAGTAATAATGGCTCAGGGTCTCCCGCAGAAAGAAAACCAGCTCAGGCAACTCGTAACAGAGATGCGCATGATGGAGGGAACAGCTAACACCCTACAGCAGAGACTACAGGCAGTATTTTCCTCAGTCTCCGAGCTAAAGTTGGCAAAACAATCCCTTGGAGACCTCAAAGACATTGAATCAGGTAGCAACCTACTGGTTCCCGTTGGTGGAGCCGCTTTTATCAAAGCCAGCCTAGGAGATGTCGATAAAGTAGTAGTCGGTATCGGCGCAGATGTCTCACTAGAAATGGAATACGATGATGCCGTCAAGGACGTAGATGAACGATTACAGGAAATGGAGAAAGCCCAAACCAGCATTGAGCAGCAACTAGGCCAGATAATGGCTCAGCTTGAAGCTCATCAAAGCATGGCGGAGAGACTATCCGCTGAGATTCAGCAAGCGGTTCAGGGATCCATCTAATGTTCGAGAAACTCAGAAACGGGCTCAAAGGCATAGTAAACAAGATTAGCAACACGGGGTTCACTGAGAAAGACCTGGAACCCCTTCTATGGGACCTCCAAATCCAGTTAATAGGCAACGATGTGAGCGTAGAGATTGCTGAACAGGTATGCTTAGAACTCAAGGAGCGGCTGATTGGCTCGGAGGCTCCGAGGTTTGGTGATAAGAGCGGCGTGGTGAGAACTGCTCTTCAAGAGTCTCTTGAGGCTGTGATGAATGGGGATAATTCTATTGATTTACTGAAGCTTGTATCCGAGTCCAAGAAGAAGGGTGAGCCATTCAGCGTAATGTTCGTCGGGATAAATGGGACAGGGAAAACCACCACTATTGCAAAGGTAACGCATCTACTCAAGAAAAACGGGTACAGCGTTGTACTCGCGTCTGGAGACACTTATCGTGCAGGGGCAATCGAGCAGCTAGAGGAGCATGGGAGACGCCTCGGAGTAAGGGTCATCCGTCACAAGTATGGCTCAGACGCTGCAGCAGTTGGTTATGATGCCATCGAGCACGCTAAGGCACAGGGCATTGATGTGGTTTTGATTGATACTGCTGGGCGAATGCAGACCAATCGTAACCTGATGGATGAGCTTCAAAAAGTCAAGAGAGTAGTACAGCCCAAGCTAACCATAATGATAATCGACAGCCTCATCGGAAACGATGCCACAGAGCAAGCCATGACCTTCAATGAACACATAGGATTCGATGCAGCCATACTGACCAAAGTAGACGCCGATGCAAAAGGTGGAAGCAGCCTGAGCGTTTCATATCTAACAGGGAAACCAGTCATCTACGTTGGTGTAGGACAGGAATACGATGATCTTCAACCATTCAACGCCGACTGGTTCGCGGAAAAACTACTCGCAGATTAGTAAACTTTAACTAGGATTTCAGTATCGATAGGGTGAATACAATGGGTCTGAACGAATTTTTCCAATCCGCAGACAGGCTGCTTAGAACTCTCAGTAGGCCAGACTGGAAGACTTACTGGATGAGCATAAAGATTGTATTCGCTGGGATTGGATTGATGGGCGCCATCGGCTATATCATACGACTGCTCTCAGCCGTAATAAGCCCAGTCTGATAGAAAAATAATCTAATTTTCCTTATTGTAAGGATATCTCACATAGAACAAGTACATTAACAGTACAAGGAACCCTGTGGCCACTAGCGCAACCTCCTCGAATTCAAGGAAGAGTATTGATGTATTATGCTGCTCTGCTGCCACAAATGATAGTATCGTCGATAATAGTCCCATGTTTTTCACCAGATAAGTACAATCCATAGCGGTGTTTTATATGTCTTCCCAGTTTTCACCCATTTTTTCTCGTCACGTTTTAGGAATCTTAATATCTACGCGCTTGATAATGCTTGGTGCATCGGGCGTGGTCTAATTGTCCGAAAGAAGTATAAGAACATCCCTTTACGCGGTAAAAGTCACGAATGGTCAGGAAAGGACAGTATCCTTAATGTTGGCTGATAAAGCCAAGGTAGAAGGCTCCCCAATTCAGGCCATACTAGCTCCAGTTGAGTTAAAGGGTTACATAATAATTGAAGCCCAGACACCCCACATCGTTGATGAACTCATCCGAGGAATGAGACATACACGTGAAAGGGTTCAGGGAACCATCAGTCCGGACGAGGTAGACCATTACATAGAAACCAAGCCGGTTGTTGAAGGCTTAGAGGAAGGAATCCTAGTCGAGGTAATCGCAGGGCCCTTCAAGGGAATGCAGGCAAGAGTAGTCAGGGTGGAGGCCGCCAAGGAGGAGGTCACCATCGAGATACTTGAGGCTGCTTTCACGTTGCCTATCACAGTCCACGCTGACTATGTCCGAGAACTCAAAGGAATAGAAGAATAATGGTAGAAAAGA
>CAZZFH010000166.1:0-5595 GCA_964653295.1 uncultured Candidatus Bathyarchaeia archaeon
CGCGTTAAATCATCCTCCAGTAGCACGATATCCGCCGTCTCTAATGCAATATCAGTGCCTAGCCCACCCATGGCTACCCCCACATCAGCAGCGGTCAAGGCGGGGGCATCATTTACCCCGTCTCCCACCATCACGACCTTACCATGTTTCTTCAATTCCTCTATGGTGTTCAGTTTATCCTCTGGCAGTAGGTTTGCGTGGTATCCATTGAAGCCTATCTGCTGAGCTATGGCTGCTGCAGTTGTCTCGTTATCTCCTGTTAGCATCTCGACTTTCATGCCTTGCTTACGAAGTTCTTTGATCGCTTGTACCGCTGATGGTCTGCTCTGGTCTATCAAAGCGATTAAGCCCTGTACCTTGTCAATCTTGGATAATATCACTACTGTCTTGCCTTCTGACTCCAGTTCCCTAATCTTATCGAAAGGATACTCGATGCCATTCTCTATTGATAGGCGTTGATTACCTAACCAGTATCTCTCTCCCTGTATACTCGCTTCTACTCCCATCCCAGTCACGCTATAGAACTCATCAGCAGCGTATTCTGGGAGATTCAACTGAATAGCCTCCTTTTTTATCGCATCAGCGATGGGATGCTTGCTCCCTTTTTCCAATGCGGCTGCCAGTGCAAGAACCTCTTCCTTACTGGACTCATAAGGTACTACGTCTGTTACAACTGGTTTCCCGGCGGTTAATGTCCCTGTCTTATCAAATGCGTATACCTTGGCTTGGTTTATCTCCTCTATGAAAGTGCTTCCCTTGATCAAGACCCCGTTCCTGCTGGCACTGGTAATAGCAGATACCATTGCGACAGGTGTCGCTATTGTTAATGCACATGGGCAACCGATGACCAGAAGAACTAGACTATTATAGATTGATGGAATCCATGGAGCGTTGAATACCAGTGGTGGTACAGATGCGAATAATATCGCCAAGACAATAATCGCTGGAGTATAGTACCGTGCAAAACGGTTGACAAGGGTCTCGGTTTGGCTTCTCCTGCCCTCAGCCTCCCTTACCATCCGGAGAATATTTGATAACATGCTCTCAGACGAGGCTCTGGTTGTCTCTACAGCCAAGAAGCCGTCAATATTTATCGTGCCTGCGAAAACCTCATCGTGAAGACCCTTGTTGACTGGTATAGACTCACCTGTCATGGTGGATTGATCGACTGAGGTTGTGCCCTCTATTACCTTGCCATCCAGTGGTATCCTATCTCCGGGTCTAACTATGAAAACCTCACCGGGTAACACTCGATCAACTGGGACAACTCGCTCTTCACCCTCTTCCCTTAGTGTCGCTACTTCTGGTCTTAACTGCATCAACGCCTCTATAGCGTATCTTGCCCGCTCAGAGGCAATGACCTCTAGCTTCATTGAGATATCCTTCAAGAAGACTATGAGCGCGCCCTCCTCGTATTGTCCAATTAATGCAGCGCCGATGGCAGCGATGGTTACCAGAAAATCTATGCCGATGTTTCCTTTTAATAGCCCTTTGAATCCGCTGATCGCCATCTTGTACCCGGAAGCGATCATGGCTGTTACGAGTATTATTGTGGATAATGAGCTGCCGACTCCAAGATAATCCAGTGTGATACCGGTTGCGATTGCAAACCCAATGATTATTGTCTTGTTCCAGCTTGTTTTCTCGTTTTCATGCCCGTGATCATGTCCATGGTCATGCCCACAGCTGGAACAGCTAGCGTTCTCTAGTGAACAAGTGGCACAGGCTACATCCCTATCCAGTGTGCAGGTTGTACATGCGTCCTCGTGATGATGGTGATCATGACCATGCTGGTGATCTGGCATTTCCCTTGTTTCGCGCAATCCGGTTTTATTAATGTAATGCTAAAAAACTCGGATACTTTATTAGAAATTAATAAATCCACACCCGTTTTTTATTAAACCATGACTGTTATCAGCGTTAGCCTCACAAATGAGCTACTGGACCGCTTGGACCAGTTCGTAGAGGAATCAGGATACAGCAGCCGCTCGGAAGCCCTCAGGCTCGCCATCAGGGACGTACTGAATGACTACAAGCTATCAAGAATGCAGCGAGGGGAACTCCTCTCAACAGTTACTATTATCTCGGCTAGTGATGAGATGTCTTCTCATCTTGGTTTGATTGATCTTAGGAACGGTTTTGATGAATTGATCTTTGGCAACATGCATTTGCATATTGAGGGCGGGTACTGTATCGAGATATTCTTGGTCAAGGGACCATCAGATAAGATACTGGACTTTGTCAGCAAGTCAAAGACCATCCGGGGGGTCATAGAGGTAAACCATACCCTCACACCCATGCTGCGGAATAGCTAATTCTTATAATCCGTATGCGCAACATTTTCCCATATGTCTAAGCGTTCAACATTCAATGTACTGGGCAGGGACACCCAGAGACAGGATGGAATAGCCAAAGTAACAGGCAGGGAAAAGTATGCATCAGACTTGTCGCTCCCCCATATGCTCTATGCACGCGTATTGAAGAGCCCTTATCCACATGCAAGGGTAAAGAGCATTGACACATCGAAGATCACTGATCCCACGGTATTCACTTTGACACCTGATGAGGTGCCTGATGTTATCTTCTGTCCAAGACTTGTCAGCATCCCCTCAAGTACCTACAAGGATTGGAAGGTTCTCAGCGATAACCCAAGATACGTAGGTGAGCCAGTGTTAGCTGTTGCAGCGGAATCAGAGGAGGAAGCCCAGAATGCCATCGAGTCCATAGAGGTGAGTTATGAGGAGTTACCAGCGGTCTATGATGCCTTGGAGTCGATGGAGCCAGAGACTGAGCCGATTCACACTGATATCATGCTTGCAGATGACTGGATCAAAATCGAGAACAACATCGCCTGCAGCCTCGATATCGTTGAGGGTGACCCAGAGAAGGGCTTCGCTGAATCAGATTATATCGTCGAGGATACTTATCGCACAAATAGAAGATATCACACTCAGCTGGAGACCAAGAGTGTATTAGTTAGACCCGAACCCGATGGGGGTGTGACTATCTGGAGCACAACCCAGACACTTCATAACACACGTATCTTGCTTCACGAGATATTCGGAATCCCCATGGGCAAGATCAGGATCATAAAGGTTCCACTTGGAGGCAGCTTTGGCTCAAGCATACAGGTGAACCCCCCTATCCCCATCGCTGTCGCTTTGGCGTTGAAATCCCAGAGACCGGTAAAGCTCAGTTACACACGTGAAGAGGACCTTCACGATCACTGTAGCTACCAGATGATATTCAGGCTCAAACTAGGAGCAAACAAGGAGGGCAAACTCACAGCAGGTCATCTTGACGCTTATCTGGATATTGGAGGACACCAGATACAAGCATACCCCTTACTCGGATGTGTCGTTGGGTGGTGGGTTAGCCTCTACAAGCTACCACACAAGAGCTACATGGGTAAGGCAGTCTACACCAACAAGGTGCCTGCCTGTGCATTCAGGGGCTACGGTAATCCCCAGATAACATGGGTTGTAGAAACAATGATGGATGCCTTGGCCAACAAGATAGGCATAGACCCTGTTGATTTCAGGCTCATGAACTATATTGGTGAGGGTGACTTGTTCTGGGGTCAGGGACCCAGTGTCCAGAGCATCATCGAGAGCTGCGGCGTGGAAGAGATATTGAAGACGGGCGCAGAGATGAGTGGATGGTATGAACGCCCAAAAGCCGAGGACCAATCAGGCAGATACAGACGCGGTATCGGCATGGGTAGAGGATATCATACGAGCAGCGCAGGTGCACCAGTACCCGGCTCTGTGATTGACTTCGGAGGAGCCATGCTGAAGCTAAACGAGGACGGTACATTCGATTATATCTCTGCGTTGATGGATCACGGCGGAGGCACAATGGATGCCCACACCAAGATAATCGCCGAGGAACTCAGCGTACCCCCACATATGGTGAATATCGTCAGTGCCGACACAGGAACCACGGTCTATGATGTCTGTACCCACGCATCAAGAGGCATCTACAGCGGAGGCGGAGCAGCCCTCAAGGTAGCGGGACAGGTAAAGGAGAAGATCAGGGCAGCAGCCGCACGATCACTGGACGCCTATGGGCACGCTCTACGGTTCAAATGGGATCCAGAACGAGAACAAGCAGTCGTCTACGCCCAAGGAGTAGAGGGACGCGAGATCACACTCAAGGAGCTAGCCTATGAGATGAGGCACAAGAACCTTGGATCAATCGCCGCTGTGGACAGCTACAGACAGCCCTCATGTCCACCTCACTTCACCGGCTACTTCGTCGAGGTAGAAGTCGATACATGGACAGGTAAAGTTAAGCTTGTTAACGTAGTAGCAGGAGCCGACGTTGGGACCGTTATCAACCCCCAATTAGCTAAGGGACAGGTTCACGGCGGCTTCTCACAAGGCTGGAGCATGACAATCAACGAGGATACACCCTATGATCCACGGAGCGGAGACCTATGGAACCACGGCTTCATGTCAGACTACAAGATACCTACACCCTTAGATATGCCAGACTTGGATGACTTCTATGTATTCTTCGCGGACACCTACGAGCCCACTGGACCCTTTGGAGCAAAAGGGTTGGGCGAGGGAGCCTTGAACCCGGTGGCTGGTGCCATAGCAAACGCTATCCAGAACGCATTGGGTGTCAGGTTCTTTGAGCTACCTATTACCAAGGACAAGATTCTCGCGGCTCTGCGAGAAAAGGAGGCACAGCAATGAGCAACATTAACAAATTCAACACCCACATCATCGGAAAACCCTTCGAATATCATCAACCAGAGACAGTTGAGGAAGCCACCAAGCTACTGGCGCAGCTTGAAGACACCAAGGTTCTTGCCGGTGGCACTGACTTGATCCCCAAGATGAAGCAGAGGCTTCTAGAGCCCAAGAACATCATCAATCTCAAGAAGATCAAGGCACTGGAAGGCATCAAAGAGACAGATAAGGGAATCTGGATCGGCGCAGCCACCAAGCTAAGAGCCATCGAGAAAAACAGGCTAGTCAAGGAGAAGATACCACTCCAGTACCTAGCCACAAAGACCATCGGCAGCGTACAGATACGCAACATGGGAACACTAGCCGGGAACGTCTGTAACGCCTCACCAGCAGCAGATGGGGCACTCGGCTTGGTTGCTCAGGACGCTACTGTTCATATCGCTGGATCAAAGGGCACAAGAGATGTGCCTGTTACCACGTTCTTCACTGGACCCGGAGCCTCTGTTCTCTCGAAGGATGAGATTGTAACCGGTTTCACGGTACCAGTCATGGACAAGGATACCGGGTATCACTTCATCAGCATCGGCAGGATGGCGCTAGACATCAGCACCATCAGCATAGCCGTAACCATAACCAAGAAAGAAGGCAAAGTAGCCAAAGCAACAGTAGCACTAGGCAGCGTAGCTCCCACACCATTACGACTACCAGAAGTGGAAGCCTATCTCAAGGGCAAGACACTATCTGATGATGTCATCTGGGAGGCAGCCCAGATGGTAAGTGACGGCATCAAACCTATCACCGATATCAGAGCCTCAGCCGAGTACCGTAAGGAGGCGGCGAAGGGAATGGCTATGGAGGCGATTAAACTGGCATGGACAAAGGAGGCGAGACAATG
>CAZZFH010000167.1:0-5584 GCA_964653295.1 uncultured Candidatus Bathyarchaeia archaeon
ACACCACCTACCACAGTAATCCCGGTCTCTTTTTCTTTGACTAGAACTGCTTTTCCGCCATCAAACTTCCTTAAAGCTGCGGCTATCTCATACTGTCTAGATAGTGGTTCCTTGAATTCGATTATCTCGTCATTGATTTCCTTTAGAAATGTTCTTAGATTCTTCAATTATCCTCACCCAATAATTCATTCAGCAGCCTCAAGACCACCCTACCATCAAATCCAACAGGCAGATTAATCGAAACCAGCGCAATCTTCCCCGCACTAGACGCAATTCTCTCACCAATCATCTTAGAGAGCATCTCATCCCTATCTCCAAGTAGCTGACTACTGCTCTTATCAGGGAGAGTCACGCTCAAACTACCAAGTTTTGGCGTATCCCCGACCCAGAACAAAGCAATAACCGCGTTTTCAAGCTCACCAATAGACCCATAAAGCTGTTTTTCATCGAATGTTACACTCTTGTTTGAGAAGTTGAGGCTCATT
This sequence comes from uncultured Candidatus Bathyarchaeia archaeon, assembly GCA_964653295.1. Classification (GTDB taxonomy): domain Archaea; phylum Thermoproteota; class Bathyarchaeia; order TCS64; family TCS64; genus RBG-16-57-9. The sequence goes on from CAZZFH010000167.1 coordinate 486, forward strand.
ATGCTTCAATGCGCCTTCATGGTTGTTAAGGATTATCTCACACAACCCGTTTAACTCGCTTTCTAATTAATTGAAACTGAATATTGTTATGGTACAACAATATCCAATTCTCTAGATGAGTTAATTAAATCCGGGTTATCTCAATTTAAATAAAAGACCAGCATATCATTCATGAAAAGGAAGTCAAACCATGGCAGAAGACACAGGCAAAACACAAGACATACTAAGCAAACTTATACCAACCAGACTACAAGCAATCGAGATCAGCATACTAGCCATCATATCAATTGTAGCAGCCCTACTCAGAATCCTCCCATTACAATATGGCGCATACTTCACGGCATTCGACCCCTTATTCCAGTATAGAGCAACCCAATATGTAGTTGAGAATGGTTTTGCATCATGGTGGGCATGGCACGATACAATGACATGGTATCCCATGGGAAGAAATATAGCAAATAGCGCTTATCCAGGCATTCCATTTGCTGCTGCCATAGTTTACATGATTCAGAACGCCCTTGGACTAGGTATAAGCCTCTACAACGTATGCCTGTTTTTCCCTATCTTGATGTCAGTAATCACCATAATAACAATATATTATCTTGGGAAAGAACTTTCAGGCAGATCAACAGGAATATTTGCTGCTCTCTTCTTAGCAATTACACCTGCATTTATACAGAGAACCTCCCTAGGGTTCTTTGATACAGAAAATATTGGAATCTTTGCGATTATAGCAACCAGCCTCTTCTTCCTACGTTCAGCTGATAAAAGAAAAAGCCTTAATCAAAGAATAATATACGGGTTAGCTTCCGGTGCAACACTTGGTTTAATCTTTGTTAGCTGGGGAGCTGCAAAATACATGCTCGGCATGTTAATGTTATACATGGGCTTCCTTGTTATTACAGAAAAATATGAGACGAGGCACCTCCTCTCCTATTGCATAACCTTAGTAGTAGGGTTTGCATCCTCCTTGATTATCCCAAAATTAGGACCAATTAACATATTGGGGATAGATAGCCTTGCTGCACTGGCCCTAGTTTTAATGTTACTAATCTACGAATTTATTAAAGATAAAATCGATATAGGCTTGATTAGCATTACAGCTACAGGCATTTTCCTCGTGGTTGTTTTGGCTTTATTCTTGCTTCCTGCCATTGGGATTAATATTCCCCTTGGCTTAAAATTCCTTAAAATTCTTAATCCTTTTACTTCTTTGGATAGTTATCTTTACGATTCTGTTGCAGAAAATCATGTTATTTCATGGTCTTCATTATTTAATAGCTATGGTATTATTTTACCTGTTGCTGTATTTGGTACCTACCTCAGTATTAAAAAACTGGATGAGAAAAACCTCTATGCGGTACTATTTTTCTTGTCTAGCCTCTATTTCGCGGGGGTAATGTCTAGATTAACCCAGATTCTAACCGCTCCGGCGTGTTTGATGGGAGGATATGGATTGATAAAATCAATTACCCCTTTCCTTAAGGAGCAAACACTTCCTTCTAGTAGATCAGAACGTAGACGGCAGAGGTTTTTCGGTGTTAGCAAACCTCTAGTGTTGGTTTTTTCAGGGTTCCTCTTGGTAGCCATGATACCTAATGTCACTAATGCTATAGAGTCCGCGGATGGACCAACGCAGCTAGCATCCAGTGGTATAAGTGTACCAATAGACGGAAAGTACGCTAAAGATTGGCCTGGTGCCCTTGAGTGGATGAAGACTAATATCGAGGATGATGCTGTGGTTTGTAGTTGGTGGGATTATGGATACTGGATTGAGGCTATGGCAGAAAAGACTACTATGGCTGATGGGTCGACAAGTAATACGCGGCAGATAGCCACTATTGGGAATATCATGATGCTTCAACCAGAGGAATCTATCGAGATACTTAGAAAATATGATGCTGACTATATCGTGGTCTTTGTGACCTATAACCCGAATAATATTCAGAATCAGTGGCCTTTTGGTGATAATGCTAAATGGGAGTGGATGGTGAACATCGCTGGCTTGGATCTGGATGATTATGTGAACTATACTGCAGGAGTGTACAAGGACGGGTTCTTGAATAGTACCTTGGTTAAGCTCATGTATCAGGTTCCGCCCTTTGATGTGTTTGATCCTGTTTATGTTAGTGATCATGGGTTTGTTGTTGTTTACGAGATAAAGTACCCTGAATAATTTAGGGTATATTGCTCTTTCTTTTGTTTTGTTCGTTATGGGTAGGTTTTGTTAACCACAATGGTTAAGAAGGGTCTGAGTATTGTAGATTTGACTCATTGGGTGTAAATTTGATGCAGCCAGTATCCGGGTTGAGCCGCTTTTATGATCAAAGTTAGAAAGACAGAGTATAGACCAGTCCCTGTGCGGGAGACCCTTATCCAGATGAAGGATATCTCGGAGCTTATGATCGACCTCGCTTATTCCGCTGCCTTGTTTCATAACAAGGAGCTTGCCGAGGAGGTTATGGAGCTTGAGACCAAGGTAGACGATCTCGTGTATCTGTTGAATATGAATCTCATGTTGGCTGCGAGGGACCGTGATGACGCCGAGAAGCTCTCAGGAGTAGCCAAGATCGGCAGTCTTACTAATGCCATTAGTGATGCTGCCGCGGATATCGCTAGCCTTGTGTTGCATGATATTATGGTTCATCCCGCTGTACGGGAGGTTTTCCAGAGGGCTGAGGAGCATCTTGTGCGTGTGAAGGTGGATGAGCACTCTTTCTTGGCTGGTAAGACTATTGATGATTTGGAGCTTGCTGCTGAGGTCGGTGTGGATATTATTGCCATTAGGCGTGGCGAGATCTGGCATATTAACCCGGATAAGGAGATCCTGTTACCGGAGGACGTGTTGGTGGCTCGTGGTACCGCAGATGGTTTAGAGAGTCTGAGTAAGGCTGCGAAGGGGGAGGTGGATCATCTTGAGTGAGGCGGATAAGCGGCACTGGGAGAAGATCACCCGTGAGCTGGTGACCTTGAAGAATACCAGTGAGATGATGATGGATCTGGCTTACTCTGCGTTGCTCCTAAACAGCAGTTATCTTGCTCAGGAGGTCATGGCGTTGGAGGAGAGAATGGATGAGCTGCACATTGATTTCCAGAGTGAGGTGCTTAGCCGTACCGATGAGGAGACCGATCCCAAGGAGCTGCTTGGGATCATTAGGATGGGTAATGTTACCGAACGGATCGCTGATGCTGCTAGTGAGATCGCTGAGGTGGTTTTACGCGGGGGGGAGCCCCATCCAATTCTGGGTATGGTTATTCAGGATGCCGAGGAGACCGTTGAGCATGTTACGGTCGCTGAGGATTCTGTTGTTGCCGGTAAGACGCTGCGGGAAGCCCAGATCGCTGATGAGACTGGTATGTGGGTTCTCTATATTAGGCGCGGTAATCGCTGGATGCGACCAAGACCAAGTACAAGGCTTGAGCCCGGGGACCTCGTAGTAGCAAGCGGGTACAGCGAAGGCGAGGAAGACTTTAAACAATTATTGACTGGTAAAAAGATATAGTTAGAAGATTATTCTTCTTTCTCTTCTTCAACAGGAGCCTCTACTGGCTCTGGTGCGGGGTCTGCTTTTTTCTTCTTCTTGGGAGCTTCTGATACAACAAAGTTGAGGAACGTGGTTTCTGTGCTGATGGTGTTTCCTCTCACAACTTTGCGCTTCTGTTCACCCTTGTTTTTTGGCTTGTAGCCTATTCCTCCGCTGAGTACTATGTGGGATTTGGCGCTCCCATGAACGTCGGGACGCATGGGTATGCCGTCTTTATCGGTTCCGCCTGTGAATTTGAGTTTGTACCCCTGCATTCCTGCAAATGAGCCATCTATGGTTTGCCCAATCCTTGTTCCTACAAGTGGTCTAAGCTTGGCATCTTGTATCTCTACTCTTTGGCTTGTTCCCGCTGCGGGGTCTGAGATGATGAGTATTGGCATTTTTCTCTATTCTCCTATATTGCCCAGAGTATGTCTGTCTTGCGTTTTAGTTCGACCAGCTCCTGGAGTGCCTCTTGGGCGCTCTCAGAGAGCCTGTTTGCGAATTTTGTACGCAAGAGCTTTGCATCTTTCTCTGGAATGTCTACGAACAGAAGATCACGCTCTTTTATATGTCTACCTAAAATGGGCTGGGGCATGGCGACTGCAACCTCTTTTCCTTCCTCAGCCTTGGAGATGGCGTTGCCGCTGTCCTGTATTTGACTTATCCTGCCGAGTCGTTCTCCTTCCTTGTTTATGCAGTTTACATTGGTGGTGATTGAGCCTGAGATTATCTTTGCTCCGAATATGGCTGGTTTTGCCCGTCTAAATACGTAGCCTTCCATGATCTCGAATTTACCCGGCTTTACCAGTGTATCAAATTCTTTACGGGCTTTTGCTTCCCTCTCATCATCTGCCCACCTGATGTATTCATCCATGAGGTTGTAGATTATGTCATTCCAGAAGATGGGTACTTTTTGGTCTCGTGCCTCTTTCTCGGCGTCTGGGAGTATCTTTACGTTGAACGCAAGAATTACCCCGAGGAATGGATCCTCATGTTTGACGCTGAGGGCTTCCATCACATCTCTGCGGCTCACATCCCCAATATCAGCAACCCTAATGGGGATATCCTTGCCTCTCAGGCTCTCGACTATGGCTTCGAGGCTGCCTAGTGTGTCTGTTTTGACCATGATTCCCGTCTGTTCCGTTTGGACTTTGAGGCGTTCCATCTCTGATGCAACATATTCGATTGCTTTTTCGAGTGTCATGTCCCCTCCAACTGCGATTAGAGGTGATCCTGGTATGGCATCGTCTATATCTGGTGCAGCGATCTTGATTCCCGCTGCTGCATGGGCTTCTGGTATGCTGTTGAATTTTTTCTTGGAGTCCCTGATTTCCTCTAGGGGTTGTGGCACGAGTATCGCCCTTATCGTTGTGGTGATTGGGCCTTCTTTTCCCCCGATTACTATTGTGTCTTCAGCGTGTAGGATTCCATCGAAGATGATGGCGTTGAGTGTGACGCCGAGCCCAACCTCTTCTCTTACTTCAAGCACAGTTCCCTGTGCAGGTCCTTCTGTTACTTGGAGTCTTTCTTCGAGGTATTGCTGTGTGAGCCCGATGAGTACAGCAAGTAATT
>CAZZFH010000168.1:0-5579 GCA_964653295.1 uncultured Candidatus Bathyarchaeia archaeon
ATTCAGTTGTTTGTCTTCTAGCCTAAATCTCCTAACGAGGAGCAAGAACGTCGTCGCTATCAGGAGCCATCCCATGTAGACTGGTAACGTATGGATCATGAATTCAGCCATCCAGTGACCAAATGGATCGAATATAGATGCTGACCACAGATGGAATCCTCGCATATGACCAAATAGTATTCCACCGATACTGCCATGGAATGCGAATACGAGTAGCCATGTGGCTTTATCTCGTTTGAAGGTCTTTCTGAACAGCATTACATCTAGTATGATATATTTTATTGATTCTACAAGGTCCATCTCTGGGTTATGATGATCTCTCGGTGCATTCAGCCATCTTTGGATTTTCAAAACCATCCCAATTGTAAACACCGCGATGGTAATGTATGGTAATGTTTCAACAAAGAAGACGTACATTGAGGCTATCATGCCATTCATATTAATCCCCTGTTTTTATGCAAGGATGTTTTTATAGTTATGCAGATTAAATAGCTATATTAAAAAATAAATTTATCACTAAATCAATTCTTGTTTTGCTCCTATTTTCGCAAAGATTGACTATCATAAACATTTATTCCTCAACCTCTGAATATTTGGGCAGAGATTCAAATTGTGTACCTGGATTAATTCTCTCCCTTTTTTACTAAATATATAATCGTTATAGATTATACTATACAATTTGTATAATTTATATTTCAGTAGCACGCCTTAAAGGCGATAGAATTGGCTCTCGATGATACTGATATTAGAATAACAAAGATGTTACGTCAAGACCCACGAACCCCATATACAAAAATAGCTGACACTCTAGGTATTTCGAGAGTAACGGTAAAAAATAGAATGGATAAAATGATTGAAAACGATCTTGTTATCCTAACTGCGAAAGTAAATGTAAAAAACCAAGGTGGTAAGATGGCGATGCTTGGTTTAGAGGTAAAGAGTGAAAATGATTGGAAAGAATGCATCGAAAAAATAAATTCTCTACCTTGGGTTATAATGGGTTTCAGGGCAATGGGAAAATCAAATCTACGTATTGTAATTTATGGAGAGACCGAAGAAATTTTGGAGAGAAACGTAGATGAATTCCGTTATTATCACTGTGTCAATTTAATAGAGGTCGAGATGCTAGGAAAACCGCTGATTGGAAATATCTGTACTTGTTCACAATCTCCTTTTAGTTTTGATGTTTGAGAATGATGTTGGGAACTGATTCAAGATTAGGGGAGTTCCCAACATCAAGGTCATTTGAGGTACAACCTTGCTGAAAGGTCTGACCTAGATAAAGTAAATATCACGATATATAAAAGCGCTTCCACTTAAATTATACAATATGTAAAGTTATTGATTATTTATATTTCATATTGTTTTATTTTCTATGTGTGTCTTCGATAAATAGTATAGATGAATATATTTTTGTTTGTAATATTAGATTGATAAACCTTTTTTTTCAGTTTTATAGGTTGACAGACTATGATAACTATATTGGTCAAATTAACATAATGTACAGTATAATTATAAACAATTTATATAATTGATAAGTAATCTTTAACTTTCTTACCAACTAGCAAGTTTTTTATCCTCTAAGTGAATAAATTGCCCTCATGGCTGAATCATTCTCGGATAAAAAAATGGAGGCTGTAGATTGTATCAGATAAGCGGATCCCAAGCTTTCTGGGCATTCGCGATTATCGACTTTGGCTTCTTAGCACTGGCGGTTATAGCTTCAAGGCTCGTTAGTCCAAAGAAACCAAACCCGACGAAGGTTACCACCTATGAATGTGGTCAGGAACCATTTGGTGAGGCAAGAAGTTTCAAGCTAACAGGTATCTCAAGATATTTTGGATACGCTGTAACATTCTTTGCTCTTGATGCATTTGGATGGATGGTTCTTACATCCGCCCTGTCTGTGAAGATAACGACGGAGTTGATCACAATCATCGCGATATATACCTTCATAATATTCACAGGAATCGTGTATTTCCTGCACGAGAAAAATAAAATGGTGAACTAGATGGAGAACGAGAAAGAGATTAAGAGAACACTTGATAATATTCCCGGTTCGGGCGCTGCATATAGTTTAATTGACTTCATAGACGGTTGGTCTAGAAAATATTCCATCTGGCCTATACACTTGGTAACTGGTTGTTGTAGCCCTGAATTCATGCAGGTCTCCGGGGCACGGTTCGATATGGAAAGGCTGGGAATCCTGCCTTTTGCTAGCGTCCGTCAATGCGACTGCATAATGGTGGTCGGAGTAGTTTCTAGGAAGATGGCTGATAGAGTAAAATATCTCTATGATCAGATGGGTGAGCCCAAATATGTGGTAGCGGTAGGGGCTTGTCCGACTGGAAAGGGTCCATTCTACGACTCTTACAGTGTAGTTGCCATAGACGAGTATGTCCCAGTAGACGTGTATATTCCTGGGTGCCCGCCTCGACCCGAGGCAATAATCCATGGTATGATGGAACTCCAAGAGAAGATCAGAAAGGGGAGGAGACTCGGTGTCAGAAAAGATTAGCCTCCCTGATTTCATCACTTCATTCAATGAGGCACATGGTAATCTTGTTGAATCATTGGAGATATTCGAAGATACTCGTGCCTCAATAAAGGCAAAAAAGAGGAATGTAATCAAGGCAGCCAAGGTTCTGCGGGATGAATATGGTTTTGTTATCCCCATTGGCGGTGGAGCAATAGACTATCCTGAGGAGAAAAGGATGGAGATGAATTATTACCTCAATAACCCTGACTCCGATTTCATAATCGTCTATCGAGTAGAGGTAAACAGGAGAAGCCCCTCACTGCCTTCTATGACGGAGGTATGGGAGGCTATGAGTTTCCATGAGAGGGAGACTCATGAGATGTTTGGTATAGACTTCAAAGGTCACCCCAATCTCGTGCCACTGTTATTGCCTCCAGATTGGAAGGGCGGTTATCCACTTCGTAAGGACTTCAAAGGAGAGGGTGTTAAGTAATGACCGAGCCAAAAATAGAATCAGAACTTATGAGGATCAGCTGGGGACCACAGCACCCGATGAGTGGTCAGACAAGAATTCTGCTTGATACTGATGGAGAAAAGGTGCATAGAATCATAGCCGACTTAGGCTTTACCCACCGGGGAATAGAGAAGGTCCTTGAGAATCGTACTATCCTAGGTGGCATTATTCCTGTTGACAGGATGGCTATGGTAGATACTGCAAACATTAGTATTGGATATGTTACAGCTGTAGAGAAAGCCATTGGAATTGAGGTCCCTGAGAGAGCTCAATGGATACGTTCCCTTGTCTGCGAGATGAGCAGGATAAATAGCCATCTCTATGCGTTCGGTCTTCAAGCAGAGGCAACAGGGTACTTCCCTGCGGTCTTCATCTGGACTACAGTTGACCGGGAGGTCTTACTGGACCTATTTGAGGAGCTTACAGGAGCCCGATGGAGCTTTAACCACTTCTTACCCGGGGGCGTACACAAGGATATCCCAGAAGGGTTCAGCGATAAAATTATCGAGGCAGCCCATTACCTTCGTAACAGGTTCAAGGATTACTGGAACGCCATGATAGAGAACCCCATGTTCGAGATGCGATGCGATGGGGTAGCAATTCTTGAGCCAAAGGATGCCCTTAGACTTGGGGCGACGGGTCCAACCCTTAGAGGCTCGGATCTCCCCATAGATATGAGAAATGAGGAACCGTATGCAGCATATGCAGATCTCGACTGGGAGATAATAACCGAAGACGCATGCGATGTTATGGCGAGAACCAAGGTTAGGTTCCATGAGATCGGTCAATCCCTGAATATGATGGAACAGATAGCCAAAGAGATCCCAGAAGGCGAGATTAAAACAAGGTTCTCTCCCTTCGCTAGGGCTCCAGAAGGCGAACACATCAGCAGGGTTGAGAATGGGAGAGGCGAGATGTCTACTCACATCTGGACCAATGGAACTACCAATCCTTACAGGGTAAAAATATTGCCCCCAAGCCTCAGAAACATGTACGTATTTGAAAGGCTTGCGGAGCTGAGCCATATGACTGTTGCAGATATTCCTGTGGTTATCAACTCGATTGACCCATGGTATCTGGACGCGGATAGGTGATAAAGATGAGTTACATAAATACAGCATTTGGAAACGCGAACCAGGTTCAGCAGAACCTATCAGGTATCCTAGCCTATATTCTAGAGTTTATGGGCACTAATAGCAAGCCGATATTGCAGGTGCTCGTATTGCCTGGTCTCGCATTCACTTTGGTATTCGCCATTATCGCTGTATGGTTTGAGCGTAAATTCTTGGCACGAGCCATGCTCCGAGTAGGACCATATTATTGTGGAGGAAGATCGGGTGTACTGCAGGTATTTGCAGACTTTATCAAATTATTCCTTAAGGAAATGATCATACCAGACAACGTGAACTGGCTGCTCTTCGCATTGAGCCCAGTAATGGTTTCTATGGTACCGGGACTCGCATTGATATTGATACCCTTTGACGCTAACTGGGTTCTCTGGGATATCGGGAGCCTCGGGTTACCCATGTTCTTGGCGATTATGGGGATAGCCCCCTTGATGCCAGTGTTCGCTGGCTGGATATCCAATAACAAGTATAGCTTCATAGGCTCTTGGAGAGTTGCCTACATGTACATCGCGGGAGAAATCCCACTAGTCATTAGCGCAGCAGCAGTCGCAATAATGGCGGGCTCATTCAACTTGGTGAAAATCGTTGAAGCCCAGAAAAACATGTGGTTCGCGATACCTCAATTCATAGGATTCATCATATTCTTTATAGGAGTACTAATAGAGTCCGAGAGAACCCCCTTCGATATGCCGGTTGCAGAAGTAGAACTGGTTTTCGGGTGGAGAACAGAGTTTAGCGGAATCCTATTCGGGTTCACCATGATGGCAGAGTATGTAATGCTTCAAGCATGGACATTACTCTTCATTACATTATACTTGGGCGGATATAGTGGTCCAATAATCATGGGCAACGTCATAGGAAGCCACATCTTCTGGCTCCTAGCCAAGTTCGTTGTCTTGGTTGTATTCATTATACTACTGAGATGTGTATTCTCACGTCCAAGAATGGATCAGATGCTCAAGATAGGTTGGAACTATCTGACTCCTATCGCGTTGCTGAACCTATTCGTGGTTTTGGCAATGAAATTATGGGGGATTTACTAATGAGCTGGATAAAGAGACTTTTAAGACCCATAGGCATCGTAGCTCCTTATGTTCTACGAAATAGTCAGACAGTTGCTTATCCCACTGAGCGTCTCATGTTCAAGGAGAGGTTCCGTGGAAGGCATCAATTCCACTTTGAGCGCTGCATTAGTTGCAGTATATGTGCACGGGTATGTCCCTGCGCTTCTATCGAGATGGTGGAAGCCGAGGGTCATGAGAAGACTTACCCGAGCATTGACTATAACACCTGCAGCTTCTGCGGCTACTGTGTGGAGTACTGTCCAAAACAGGCACTCACATTTACAGACATTGTCGAGCTTGCAGTAAAAGACAGAAGTGAACTGAAGTATTCTCCTGAGCGTCTCTGCGAGGTCCCAGAAATCAAGGACCTTGTTCCAAGGATGAAACGGAGGACA
>CAZZFH010000169.1:0-5480 GCA_964653295.1 uncultured Candidatus Bathyarchaeia archaeon
AGCTGGTCAATGTGAGATCAGCTATCTCGGGATTCAAGGACGCAAGACTGACATGCTTTCTACCATCATACAGAACGTCCTCCCAGAGCTCATCAACCATCACATAGATCTTGTTGTCCACCGCGATGTCCGCGATTCCCTTGAGCTCCTCCCGGGTCATGACTCGGCCAGCGGGGTTGTGGGGGTTACAGACATTGATTAACTTGGTCTTTGGTGTGATTAGCTCGTTGAGTCTATCGGTATCGAACTTGTATCCCTCATCCAGCTTGAGCTTCCAGTAGACCTTTCTTACCTGAGTTACTTCCGCAGCGGTAAAGAAGGGAAAATACATGGGGTCGGTTACGATCATCTCATCTCCCGGCCTACAAGCATGTTTGGAGGCGAGCCACATACCTGGGATGACTCCCTGAGTGAGCATGATCTGATCAACTGGTACATCGATGTTGTTGTACCGCTTGATCTTCGCCTTCATGGCCTCACGTGCAGGTAAATCTTGGGAATATACCGTGAATTCTTCCTCTACCGCGTCTCGGAGAACCTGTTTAAGCTCAGGGCATAGGGGGTAGTCTTGGTCTGCGAGCCAGAGGGGGATAATATTCTCTGGGTCGCGGTGCCATTTTGTACCTCTTACACTGAGCCTGCTCTTGATTGTCGGTTTATCAAAAGGGCTAGTCATGTTATCACTTACAGTTAGTGAAGGAGGCGTATTTTGTTAATATCACTTATGATCTCTGGTAAAAATTCACATTGACTATCATTCAACCTATGATAGAGCGATAAGGATATATGGTACCTTGAATACGTAGGGGCGAACAGGGATGAAAATCCTACTATACTTTGACTGGGCGGGTACACGCAAGGAGCTTAAAGAACACGATAAAAAGATGCAGAAGAGCTGCGTCGAGACAGGCGTAGATTATGTGGGTCTTTTTTGGAGTATGAATGCTAAATGGAACTATGTTTGGGTCTTTGGCGCAAATAGTTTTGATCACTTCCTAGAGATGAGTAGAAAGGTCCCAAGACCTGTCAACATGACCCACTATATCACAGAGCTGCTGATCCCAGCAAGGCTCTAAACAATATACACGTTTATTGATTTTTACAGCGAGTGAAAGCAGGTTATAGAAGGACTGCTCCATGCTCATCTACTGAGCATAATACTGGTTCTTCGCCCAGTTCTCGGAGTATCATGGCTGCCTCGTTGGCCTTATCTTTGTGTTGGACTGTAAAAGCGACTTCTCCAAAGTTTGCCATGGTGAATGTTATCTCGTGTTTATCCATTTGTTTGAAGAGGCGTCTGATGCGCTTGGTGGCTAGTCCAATGTGTTCAGTGAATTTTCTGCTATAGTGCATGAACCGCTCAGGGGTAAGGTCTCTATGGAGTTCGTCCACGTAGGTTCTGCCCAGCTGGTTGATCTTTTTTATTAAATCAGGGTTTGAAAGCGCCTCCTTGGTGTGAATGGGTCCATAATAGACATAGACCACCGCGAGGTCGCTGGTATCCTCCATGAGCATCCCCTTACCTATCCCCGGGGCACCGGGCTCAAAGAGCACCCCAAAGCCCCCGTTGTCCGCTGCGAAAACACTGCCGAGTCCCGTCTTGCACTCGATCTCAGCGACATGGGCTAATTGCGCCGCATCTACCCGGGTCAACCCGGTCTCCAGCACCTTGTTCAACGCTAGGCTCAGGCTCAAGGCTCCTCCTCCACTGCTCCCGAACCCGGCAGTCAGGGGCGTATTGATGGTGTGATGAATTATGATATTCATGGGTTCAGGCAGGAGTGGTTGATATTTTGTTAGTACGTTCTCGCTGACATATGCGTCGATCATATGCTCATCGTTGATGTAGATATCATGCAAGGGTCTATCCGAGGACTCAACTATGACACGGGTAAAGACGCCGCGGGTTATGCTTACCCCTGACCCCCTTGCTCCCCATCTGAGTGGGTCATTTCCCTCTGTGCATATCTGGAATAACCCTGTTAGGTGTCCGGGTGCGAATGCCTTGGCTTCCCTCATGGAAATCTGATAGGGGTAGTTGGATGGGGGGAAAAATGTTGTGAAAAAATTATGGGTTATTTGAGGCTGTTATAGTTGAATGGCTTCTTTGGGTCCACAATTGGTGCATCTACGCTGAATAAGGCAGTGTATTTTAGCCCGCTTCCTGTGTTGAAGAGCACGACACGCTCATCCTTATCGACTGAGCCTTCTGCCAGCATCTTCTTGAGTGCAGCATAGGTTGCAGCACCTTCTGGACAGGCGAAAATTCCCTCATGCTTACCGATATCAGAGACGCCATCCATAAGCTCCTTGTCGCTTACCGCGATACATTTTCCACCGCTATCACGGGCAGCGCGAAGCACCAAGAAGTCGCCCAAGGCTTTGGGTACTCTGAGCCCAGAGGCTTTTGTCTCTGCGTTCTGGAAGAATGTGGATTCATTCTTTCCTTCGTCATAGGCTTTTACTATTGGGGCGCAGCCCTCTGCTTGGACTGAGACCATTCTTGGACGCTCGCTTCCAATCCAGCCCATCTCCTCAAGCTCATCAAAGACCTTCCACATGCCTATGATGCCTGTTCCGCCGCCTGTTGGATATATAATAACATCAGGTAGTTTCCAGTCCATCTGTTCGGCTACCTCCAAGCCCATGGTCTTCTTGCCCTCAACCCTGTATGGTTCACCTAGAGTCGCCATATTGAACCACTTCATCTCATCCATGCCTTCTTTGACAATTTTCCCTGCATCAGAGATGAGACCGTCAACGAGAACCACCTTGGCTCCTGTAATCTGGCATTCTACCATGTTTACCTTTGGCGCGTCCTTGGGCATGAATACGTAGACTTTCATTCCTGCTCGTGCACCGTATGCTGCCATTGAGCCTGCTGCGTTTCCAGCGCTGGGTAATGCGACGCTCTTTATCCCAAGTTCTTTGGCTTTGCTGATAGCCATTCCCAAGCCTCTAGCCTTGAAGCTACCAGTGGGAATGATTCCCTCATCCTTTACCCAAAGGTCTGGTAGTCCGATCTCTTTTCCTAGCACTGGGGTCGGGGTTAGGGGTGTCCATCCCTCACCCAATGAAACGATGTTTTTCCTGTTTTTTACAGGTAATAGCTCGAAGTATCTCCACATTGAGGCTTCACGCCCTACAAGCTCCCGCTTAGTTAGGGATTCTTTAACTGCCTCAAGATCATATCTCGCGAATAGGGGCTTTCCACATTTCTTGCAGACGGTCTGTATTGTGTCTGCCTCGTGTTTCTCGCCACAAGCTGAACATTCAAGATGGGTAAACTGGCTCATATTTATCGAGTAAAGGGATGGGGTGTGGAAAATAACGTTTTAGGTAATATCACCTATATTGGAGATTCAAGCGTCTATCCTTGCCACTGTAACCCTTGATATCGCGTCCCTCGGAGTCCTTTTGACCCATCAGTTTGGCTATCTCAGCGTAACCCTCTGATAACATGTACTCTGGGTTCATGCTGAATCGCGTTGGAGCAGCGCTTGTGCCAGGTTGATCCATTCCCTCGATTACTCGTGCGATCTTGTCTCGTGGGATAGAAAAAATCATCTCATAGTCTTGGGTCCCTGCATATCCTCTGTCGCCCCTGCATGGGACTGATGCTTGACAAACCCCTTTCAGCATGGAGGGTACTATGGCGTAGACGCAAGCAGAGTGCCCGCCGAGGACTGTATGAATATCCCTGCCATCCTCATAGGCTAACCCGAGCAACAACCTCAATAGCTGAGCTGAGTCGCAGTAAACAACCGCTACATCAGGCTCAAAGCTAGCTGTAGTAAGAGGCGCAGAGACTACACCAACGTATTTTCCTACCTCAAACCTAGGGAACTCCCGTGCCCAGTTGGCTCCAGCCTCAAGGCTCTTAACCCCAAAAGGATAACGAGTCTTTCCCTCAAAGAAATAGTCAGGAGGCTCTGCTAACCCGAACCCTATCACGGGCTCTGGACACCACATATCCTCAAAAAGCTGTGCTACGGTCTCGCCGAAACGTCTAGACAAGGCGAAGGCTTGGCATGTGGATAGGCATTTTCCAAAATGTTTGAGGGGTCTGATTGCTTTTTCTGGTATATCTTCAGGAGATTCCAGCATCTTGATCGCAAGTGGATGTGTATTTAACCGGAGCTGCTGCTCCAACTTTAGACCCATTTCATTAAATTGGCTCATGCCTATAGTGTATTGTTAGGGGAAAATAACGTTATCCAACAGGGGGGTCGGAGGAACCTTTTTATCTAATCCAATGCCCCAATAAGATACCAACCATATTGGAGTAGACAAAAAATGGGGTATCGTTTTGTCAGAACCCCCGCGGAGGGGGCGTAAATGGGGTATCGTTTTATTAAGTCGTAAGACTCGACGACATAGACCCGCGGACGTTGATATCCGCAGAAAAGAATCAAAACAGCAGACAACCCTCACAGGGTATCGTCTGAACAGGATATGGGAGTTAGGTAAACATGACTGAGATGACAGGAAGCAAAGCATTCGTAAAATCACTCGAGAACGAGGGAGTTAAGCATATATTCGGAATATCAGGTGGATCATTGATCCCAATCTGTGATGAACTTCTGGACAGCGACATGCGGTTTATTCTCGCACGGCATGAACAGGGCGGAGCTCACATGGCCGATGGCTATGCACGTGTATTAAACAAGGTAGGCGTATGCATAGCCACCAGTGGACCTGGAGCAACAAACCTTGTCACTGGGATAGCGACGGCACAAATTGATAGCAGCCCAGTCGTTGCCTTTACAGGACAGGTAAACAGGGACGTGATTGGCAGCGACGGCTTTCAGGAATGCGACATTATAGGTGTCTCAGCGAGCGTTACCAAGTATAATATGCAGGTTAGGGAGCCAAGTGAGATTCCTGAGGCGGTTAAGAAGGCTTTCTATATCGCTAATACAGGTAGGAAGGGCTCGGTTCTCGTGGATATACCTAAGGATTGTACGACTCAAAGCGGAGAGATGGACTTTAACCCAAAGCTCAATTTCAGGGGCTATGTCACGGATCACACACCATTGCCACAGGAGTTAGATTGGGCAGCACAGATATTGGCAAAGGCTGAGCGCCCATTAATCATGGCAGGTGGAGGAGTAATCGCGGCAGGAGCATCAAAGGAGCTTATCGCTTTGAGCGAGGCTTTGTTGGCTCCGACAGCGACCACCTTGATGGGTAAGGGTGCCTTCCCTAATGATCACCCGTTGAGCTTGGGGCTCTGTGGGATGCATGGTACACAGGCATCAAACACATTGGTACCTCAAGCAGACGTGCTTCTTGTAGTAGGGTCAAGGTTCAGTGATAGGACCACAGCCAAGGTGGCTGACTTTAACCCCAATGGCAAGATCATACACATAGATATCGACAGGAGCGGGATCGATAAGAACGTCGAGGCAATGACCAAGGTCGTTGGAGACGCCAAGCTAGCCTTAGCAGGGCTTCTGGAGAGGGTTAAGACTCTGAAG